>JAIOQK010000173.1 GCA_021413425.1 Mycobacterium sp. | reverse complement strand
GGGCCAGCGAGACGATCTTCATGAACTTCTTCTCGCGCAGTTCGCGGCCGACCGGGCCGAAGATGCGGGTGCCGCGCGGTTCGTTGTCGCTCTTGATGATCACCGCGGCGTTCTCGTCGAACTTGATGTAGCTGCCGTCGGACCGGCGGCGCTCCTTGACGGTGCGCACCACCACGGCCTTGACCACTTCACCGCGCTTGACGTTGCCGCCGGGGATGGCGTCTTTGACGGTCGCGACGATGATGTCGCCGATTCCGGCGTAGCGACGCCCAGAACCACCGAGTACCCGGATGCACAGGATCTCCTTGGCGCCGGTGTTATCGGCAACCTTCAGCCGCGATTCCTGCTGAATCACCAGTTCTCCCTCGGTTGTGCACGCGAAAAGCACCTGCGCAAGCAGAACAAGCCGTCGTGCTGGTCTTCGTCACCGCAGGGCACGCAGGGCTGACGACGCAACGCCGGCCGAGGTCTGCCCGAGGCAACCCCTAGATACTAGGCGAGGGGGCCGCTGCCAGCCAAATCCGGTCCCACACCTCCGCGAGCAGACACAAACTCGCACCAGAAAGCCCCGCTGAGTGCGAGTTTGTGTCTGCTCGCGGGAAAGGGGGGACCAGGGGCGGTGCTAGAGGGTGACGACGCAGCGGAAACCGATGTGGGTGGTCGAGCTGTCCTGGGATTGCGGGGACCGCGCCGCGGGCCGGTAGCGGTGGCAGTACTCCGGCGCGCACAGGTGCGAGCCGCCCTTGAGGGCCTGCATGACGGCCGGATCCGGGTCCGCCGGGATCGGACAGCACGAACTGCTCGGCGCGTCCGGGCAGGAGCTATCGGCTCCGCCCTCCGGCGGAGCGTGCCCGCGCTCGGAATACCGCGTGGTGGTCCACTCCCACACGTTGCCGATCATGTCGATCAGGCCGAACCCGTTCGCCGGGAAGGTCCCGACCGGGGAGGTGCCGGTCCAGCGCGCGGCGCCCGCCCCCTGGGCGCCATCGTTGCGGTACGGGAAGCGGCCCTGCCAGGTGTTGGCCATCAACCGCCCGTCCACCGTCGGCTCATCCCCCCAGGCGTAGGCGGTGGTGGCGCCGGCGCCTGCGGCGTACTCCCACTCCGCCTCGCTGGGCAGCCGGCGGCCGGCCCAGGCCGCATAGGCCCCGGCGTCGGGGTAGGCCACCTGTACGACGGGGTGGTCGTGCTTGCCGGCGATGTCGCTGCCGGCCCCGAACGGCGCGCGCCAGTTCGCCCCGGGCGCCCAGTCCCACCACTGCCGCCAGTCGGCGAGGTTCACCGGACCCGGCGTACTGCGGAAGATCAGCGCCCCGGGCAGCAGATCCTCGGGCGCCACACCCGGGTACAGCGCGGGATCCAGGGGGCGTTCGGCGACGGTGACGTAGCCGGTGTCCTCGATGAACTCCGCGAACGCAGCATTGGTCACCGGGTGACGCTCGATGGCGAAGGCCGCCACGGTGGCGGTGTGGATGGGCGCTTCCTCGGGATAGAAGCTCGTCGAACCCATCCGGAACGCACCGCCGGGCAACTCGACGAGGTCGGCGGGCAAGGTCAGTCCTTCGCGAACGCCACGGCCAGTTGACGCTCGGCGTCGGTGTAGGGCGCGCCGGAGACGTCGACCACGACGCGTTCGATGGTTCCGCCGGTGAACTCGAACGGCGCCTGGTACGACGCCGACACCGGCTGTCCGAGGTTGCGGCCCACACTGACCCCGCCGCCGGCAATGCCGAAGATGAAGGGGTGGGCTTTCACACCGGAAAGGGTCGCCACCGCGGCACCGTCGATGTAGAGCGTCGCGTCGCCCTGTGGGATGAAACTGCCCTCAACTGTCCCGGTTCGTGCGTAGCCGACGCCCAGGATGTGCTTGCCCATCGGCACCGGATCGGGCGAGGAGACCTTCTGCTCCAACTCGCCGAAGAAGTTGTAGACGAAGTGCAGCCGTCCGTCGGCGACGAACAGCGTGTAGCCGCCGTGCCCGGCACCCTGTTTGAGCAGCACGCCGTGAACATCGGTGGTGTCCACCGTGACCTCGGCCAGCACCGAGAAGGATCGGCCTGCGATGTTGACGCATGCCCCCAGGGGAACGGGGGCGGTGTGCGGGTAGTAGATGTAGCTGGAGCGATCACCCGCCAGTGAGGGCCGCGGCCGGCCGAGGACCTCCATGATGTTGAAGTCAGCCAGGGGCAGGCCGTTGTACTTGTCGGCCTCGGCGAACCAGAGTTTCTTCATGTCCTCGAGCTTGTCGGGATGCTCGGCGGCGAGGTCATGGCATTGACTGCGGTCGGCCTCGATGTGGAACAGCTCCCAGCGGTCTTTGTCGAAATTCGACCACCCCGAGGGCGTGGCGGCGTGCACGGTGTTGGCGAACCACCCCTTGTGCCAGATGCCACGCGTGCCGAGCATGGTGTAGAACTGGGTTTCCTTGCCGGCATTGGCGGTCGGATCATCCAGTGCCGCTTTGAAACTGACGCCTTCCAGCGGCCTTTGCGGGACCGCCTTCACGGTCTCGGGAAGGGTGATGCCCAGCAGGTCGTACACGGTCGGCGTGATATCGCAGACGTTGACATAGTTGTCCCGGAACTCACCGTGGGCCTTGATCCCGGCCGGCCACGAGATGATCGCTGTGTCGGCGATGCCGCCCTCGTGGGACGCGTAGCGCTTATAGAGCTTGTAGGGCGTGTTGAAGGCCATCGCCCAGCCGATCGGGTAATGGTTGTAGGTCTGCGGGCCGCCGAGTTCGTCGTAGAACCGCATGCTGTCGGCGACGGTATCGATGAGACCGTTGAAGAACTTGACTTCGTTGACCGAGCCGTTCGGCCCGCCTTCACCACTGGCGCCGTTGTCGGAGATGACCACGATGATGGTGTTGTCCAACTGTCCGGAGTTTTCCAGATAGTCCAGGACTCGGCCGATCTGATCATCGGTGTAGGACAGAAAGCCGGCGAATACCTCGGCCATTCTGGCGAAGAGGCGCTTTTCCTCATCGGATAACCCGTCCCACGGCCGCACGGTGTCCTGGTCCGGCCAGGGTTGGCCGGCGGGCCCGGTGACGTCGCGGTAGGGGTTGATCGGCGACAGTTCGGTGTCGGCGGGCACCACGCCGAGTTTCTTCTGATTCGCCAGCACGATCTCGCGGTAGCGCTCGTAGCCCATGTCGAAGCGACCCGCGTACTTATCGGCCCACTCCTTGAACACGTGGTGCGGGGCGTGCCCGGCGCCGGGGCACAGGTAGGAGAACCACGGCTTGTCCGGTGCGATCACTTTGGCATCTCGGATGAACTCGATGGTCTTGTCGGCGAGGTCCTTCGACAGGTGATAGCCCTGCTCGGGCGTGGCGGGCGCCTCGATCGGGTGGTTGTCGTACACCAGCTCGGGATACCACTGGTCGGTCTCGCCGCCGAGGAATCCGTAGAACCGCTCGAACCCACGCGACAGCGGCCAGTGCCGTTTGGTGGCGGCCAGGCTGGACTCCTCGAGTGGGGTCATGTGCCACTTGCCGAGGCAGTAGGTGTTGTACCCGCGTTCAGAGAGCACCTCGGAGATCAGCGCGGTGTCATCGGGGATACGGCCGTTGATACCGGGGAATCCCTCGGTGAACTCCTCGACCATGGCCATGCCCACCGATGTCGCGTTGCGACCGGTGAGCAGCGCGGCCCGGGTGGGCGAGCACAGCGCGGTGGTGTGGAACTGGGTCAGCCGGACGCCGCGCTCGGCAATGCGCGTCATGGCCGGCATGTCGACCAGCCCACCGAAGCAGTCCCAGGTGGCGATGCCCACGTCGTCCCAGACCAGATAGAGCACGTTGGGCGCGTCCGGCGGTGCGGTCGGTGGCGCGTACGGCGCCCAATCGGGTTCGGAATCACGGATATCGAGGGCGATCTTGCCGGTGAACTCGGGAGCCATACGGTGCCAATCATCGTCGGGTCGCTGCTGCGGCCGACCGTACACGCCCGGGAGAACTCCCCGCCTAGTATCAAGCCGTGGCGGGCAACTCTGCGGGGGGTGAGGGTGTGGCGACGACCCGGGTCGTGATCGTCGACGATGTCCGGGCCAACCGCGAGTGCCTGGCGGCCCAACTCGCCGTCCACGGGTTCGACACCGGCGGAGCGTGGGATCTGCCCTCGTTGCTGCACGTGATTCACACCGACCCGCCGGACGTGATTCTGCTGAACATCGGCGCGGGCGACAGTGCGACCATGCTGGGGGTCGGGATGGATATCGGCCCGGCAACCAGAGTCGTGGTCTTCGGGATGTCGGTGGACCGTGAAGCGGAGATCATCGCGGCGGCCGAGGCCGGGGTGTCCGGTCTGCACCTTAAATCGGAGTCGCTCGAGCATCTGCTGACCCTGCTGAGCCATGCCCGGGAGGGACGGGCGCAGTGTTCCGCTGAGGTCTCGGCGATTCTGATGCGGCGGGTGTATGCCTTTGCCTCACAACCGAATCCGGACTCCACCACCGATTTGCTGACAGCACGGGAGTTGGAGATCCTGAAACTGCTCGAACAGGGACTCACCAATCAGCAGATCGCCTCGCGGCTGTCGGTCACAGTGCACACCGTCAAGAATCACGTCCACAGCCTGCTCACCAAGTTGGGCGTCAGTTCCCGTGCCGAAGCCGTCACCGTGTTCGTGGCGGAGAAGTACGCCTAGCGGTTCTGGCGAAGTGGGCGCTATGAGAACCGTTTACTGACCAGGGTCCAGTGGTTCTTGGCGTTGCGCCGATATGTCAGTTTCTCCAGAACCAACTGCGCCAGTGCCAGTCCGCGGCCGCGCTCGGCCATGTCGTCGGGCAGACGAACCGCGGTCAGGTCCAGCTCCGCGGGGGCGCCGTCGTCGATGAACTCGACCCAGACCTCGTCGATCAGAACCCGGACTTCCATCCTGATGTTCACCGGCTGGGCCCGCCCGGCGTGCTCCATGATGTTGGCGCCGATCTCTCCTGCCGCGATCGACACCTGCATGCGCACCGCGTCCGGCACGTGCTGGTGGGTGGACAAGACCTCATCGATGAACCTGGCGATATCAGCGAGAGTGTCTGGCCCGGAGACCGTCTCGAAGGCCGAAGACTCAGACCGGTTCATCGAAGGCGGCGTCTGCTGATTCGTATGCTTTGAGAACCCGATTGAGGTTCGTCAGCTCGAGAACGGCGCTTACCTGCTCGCCCGCCCCGGAGATACGCAGGTCGCCACCGCCTTGGCGGGCCGCCTTCAGGCCCGAGATCAGCGCGCCAAGCCCGGAAGAGTCGATGGCGTCCAGACCGGAGAGGTCGACGACCACGCGGGTGTCCCCGCCTCTGACGACGGCGTGGAGTTGTTCACGAAAGTCCCGGGCGCTCATCATGTCGAGCCGGCCTTCCGGGCGAACCACTACCGCGCCGGACGCAGTGGTGCGCGTGGGCCATTCCGCCATGTCGTTCCTTCCGTTGACCGCCAAACTCTAGCCTCACCCGTGGGTGGACAGGACCGTTACGTCGCCTTTCCCCCGGATAGCGACCAGCGGCGGGGGCATCACCACCTCACTGCGCTTCGTGCTCACCGGGTCTCATGGCTCCGGTAGCGAACCGCCCGGACCACAACGCTGAGGATGGCGATGTCGAAACCCACCCAGAAAAGATTGACGCCGAGTCCGAAGGCGGAGATCCCCCCGAAGTACAGCCGGATAAGCCCGATCACCGCGGCGACCAACAACATGGCGATGGCGGCGATCTGCCATGTGACCAGACGCCAGGGAATCTCACCGGGCTCCTGATGGGTCTTGTCGGTGACGACGAACCCGAGCGGGCGGCGGAAATAGACATTCATCACCGCCGAATAGCAAGCGCGGATCCAGACCGGAAACAGCGCCAAACTGTACTGCTGCCCCCGCCAGGTCGGGGTGCCGTGACTTACGACGAGGAACATCAGTTGGTTGAAGAGCAGAAACGGAATGAGCCGACCGAAGAAGTCCCAGCTGTATGCCTGAACCGGCATCACGCCGAAAACCAGGTACAGGGCAGGGGCGATGATATAGGCGACGGCGGCGAACCCGGCGAAGTAACTCCACATCGTGGCGAAGTACATGAGCCGCTGACCCATCGAGAGACCCTTCTGCACCAGGGGGTTCTCGCGCAACAACACCTGAACGGTGCCCTGTGCCCACCGGAGCCGCTGTGCCAGCATGGCCCGGATATCGTTGGGTGCGAGGCCACGGGCGAGCACTTCGTTGTGGTAAGCCGTCTTCCACCCGTGCGCGTGCATCTGCATGCATGTCGCCATGTCTTCAGTCACCGAAATGATCGCCATCGGTAACAGCGGTTGTGCCTCGTCGTCGCGAGAGACATCAACGGACCGCACCAGCGCACTGATCGATTCGAGTGCCTCAAGCGGTGAGAATTCCCTGCTGGTCAGCGACTGCAGCGCCGCGTCGTCCACCAGAACGGACGCCGTGGTCGCATCCGATTCGTCCAGTGCCTCGATCGCCGCCAGGTCGGCGTGCACAGATGCGAGGTCGGCGGTGACCACCGAGCGTGCGGCGTTATCGATCTGCCGCTGGAACCGATACGTAACCTCCGCGACGGATTCGTCGTTAGAGAGTTCGCGCCGTGCGTCGGCGACCGCATGCTCGATCATCGTGAGCGCCTCGTGGGCGCTGGAATCCCGAGGCAGGCCCCTTCTGGCTCTCCTGATGATCCGGTCGGCCGCGAAGAGGGTGCGCTGCACACCATCTTCGACGGCGCGGACGTATCCCCGAACACCGAGCAACATCAGCGTCTCACGGCGCACCACCGCGTTGGTTCCGCAGAAGTAGGCCGCGTTCCAGCCGTCTTTGCCCTGCTGAATCGGCCCGTAAAACAATGGGGCCTGGGCGCCCAGTGGATCACCGGCCGGGACGTTGACGAAGTACTGCGGTGTCTGCACCAGCGCCATCTTCGGATCGACGAAATAACCGAGCGTGCGATCCAGGATCGTCGGCTCAGGCACCTGGTCGGCATCGAGCACGAGGATGAACTCCCCGGCGGTCTCCAGCAGCGCATTACTGAGATTGCCGGCCTTGGCGTGGCGAGGCTTGTCATCCCAGTGCGCCGCCCGGGTGATGTAGCGGACGCCCAGGTCTGCAGCGGCTGCGGCGAGTTCCGGCCTATCGCCGTCGTCAAGGATGTAGGTGTGGTGCGGGTACCGGATCCGCAGGGCGGCTCTGGTGGTGTCCACCACCATCGAGACCGGTTCGTTGAATGTGGTGATGTAGACGTCGACCGAGAGATCTGCCGGCGGATCAGGTGGGGAAGGCCGGCGCTTCAGCCGCCACATCGTCAGCCCGAACAGCAGCGAGTCGAGAAGGCTGTAAGTCTCGGCGATGACCAGTGGCACCGCGATCCACCATGCCGGCCAGTTGACCGAGAACAGCCACCGCCAGACGACGTAGTTGATTCCCAGTGCGGCGGATAACAGAATCGCAAGCCGCAAGCGCAGCGACGGAGCATAGCCCTCGTCGGGTAGTCGATGTTTCACCGCATTCCCCCCGTCGGCCAGATACCCGCAGGGAAAACAGCCCATCCGCCTGGTACAGCAGAATAATACTGCAGCACAGGGACGGGCCTTGGCGACCTACTTGGCGCGCTCCAGAACCTCAACCAGGCGCCAGCGCTTGGTGGCCGACAGCGGACGGGTCTCCATCAGCGAGACGCGGTCGCCGATACCGGCGACGCCTTCCTCGTCGTGGGCCTTGACCTTGGTCGTGGTCCGGATGATCTTGCCGTACTTGGGATGCTTGGAACGCGACTCGAGTTCAACGACGATGGTCTTCTCCATCTTGTCGCTGACGACATAGCCGATCGCCGTCTTGCGACGCCCACGCGGCTTCTCGGTGGCCGGCGTGTAGCTGGGTCCCTTTGTCTCTGCCATTAGGAATCCTCACCTGAGGGCCCGGTGGCCAGACCCAGTTCACGTTCGCGCAGCACCGTGTAGATGCGGGCGATCTCATGCCGGACGATACGCAGCCGGCGGTTGTTCGACAGCTGCCCGGTGGCCGACTGGAAGCGCAGGTTGAACAACTCTTCCTTCGACTCGCGCAGTTTGTCGGCCAATTCATCGTCGGTGAGTTCGCGCAACTCGCCGGCGTCAGTTCCCACGGCCATCAGAACTGCTCCTCTCGGGTCACGATGCGTGCCTTGATCGGCAGTTTGTGGATCGCGCGGGTCAGTGCGTCGCGCGCGATCTTCTCGTCGGGGTAGCTGAGCTCGAACAGCACACGGCCGGGCTTGACGTTGGCCACCCACCATTCCGGCGAGCCCTTGCCCGAGCCCATGCGGGTTTCGGCGGGCTTCTTGGTCAGCGGACGGTCCG
>JAIOQK010000172.1 GCA_021413425.1 Mycobacterium sp. | reverse complement strand
ATGACCTCACCCTTGACCGAGCGCTGCATATCGGTGACCTCTTCGGGCCGTTCGTCGACGAGCACGACCATCAGGTGGCATTCGGGATTGTTCTTGGTGATCGCGTTGGCGATGTCCTGCATGATCGTGGTCTTGCCGGCCTTGGGCGGCGAGACGATCAGGGCACGCTGCCCCTTGCCGATCGGCATGATCAGGTCGATCACCCGGGTGGTCAGCCGCTCGGTGGTGGTCTCCAGCCGCAGCCGCTGATTGGGATAGAGCGGGGTGAGCTTGCTGAACTCGGGCCGGTTGCGGGCCGCGTCGACGGGGCCGCCGTTGACGCTGTCCAGCCGCACCAGCGGGTTGAACTTCTGGCGCTGATTGCCGCCGCCGCCGTCACCGCCGCCGTCACGGGCGACCCGCACGGCACCGGTGACCGCGTCGCCGCGGCGCAGGCCGTGCTTGCGGACCATGTTCATCGAGACGTAGACGTCGTTGGGGCCGGCCAGGTAGCCCGACGTACGCACGAAGGCGTAGTTGTCGAGCACGTCGAGGATGCCGGCCACCGGCTGGACGACGTCGTCCTCACGCAGCTCGGTGTCGGGGCCTTCGCCCGGGCCGCGCTCACCGCGGCGGCGGCGGTCACGGAACCGGCGTCCGCGCCGGCCGCCACGGCCGTCGCCGTCGTCGTCCCCACGGTTGGAGTCACGGTTGGAGTCACGGTTGGAATTCTGGTTCTGCTGGCCGCCCGAGCCGCCGTCGCCGCCCTCGCGGGCCGGACGGTCCTCCCGTGGCTCACGTGGCTCGGTCTTGGCCTCCCCGCCGTCGCGCGCCGGGCGCTCGTCGCGACGCCTCTCGGCGGCGGGCGATTCGGCGGCGGTGTCGGCACCGCCGCGGGGGCCGCCGCCGTTCTGACTGTCGCGGATGGCGGCGATGAGGTCGCTCTTGCGCATACCCGAAGCGCCCTTGACGCCGGCGCGGCTGGCCATCGCCCGCAACTCCGGCAGCACCATGGTCGCCAGGGAGCCGGATTCGGCGGGTTGATTCACGGGGGCCTGCGACGGTTTGTCCGGTGCGCTGTCCTCAGCCGTGATGATGTCCGTATCGGTCACGGATTTCCTTTCTTGCCTCGCGCCGTCTCGTGGCGCGGGGTTTCGGTGGCGTTGAAGCCGATTCGGGTGAACCCCGAAATCCCACCGTTGTGGTGTCAGGCCTGATCGAGGCAGCCGAAGGCACGCCGTCAGTCCCCTGCATTGTCACAGATGTGGTGATTCAGTCCTTGTTTCGGCGCAGCCATATACCGCTGCGGTTGTTGGACTGGCTACGAGGATAGCCGCCCGCGCTGCCCTAAGCAAGAAAACCCCTACCCCGCCGCGGCGGTCACGCCGGCAGTCCAGCGGAGCGGTTCGCCCGCCGGCATCCGGCTGACAGCAAATCCGTGTGCGGTGCCGAACTCCAACGCCTCCGCAGGCAGCTCATCGGCCGTGGTGAGCGCCAGCACCGCCGGTCCGGCGCCGGACAGCACCGCCGGGACCCCGTGGTGCCTCAGGACCTGCAGAAACTCCGACGAGGCCGGCATTGCCCGGGCCCGTTGCGGCTGGTGGAGGAGGTCCTCGGTGGCCGCCATCAGCAGATCGGGCCGCTGCGTGAGAGCGACCACCAGCAACGCCGCACGGCTGACGTTGAAACGCGCGTGGTGGTGGCTCACCTGCTCGGGTAAGAGGACCCGCGTCTCGGCCGTCGATGAGCGGAGTTCGGGGATGGCGGGGAACAACCGGATGTCCGGGTGAAGCCGGACCCGAACGGCGTCGTATCGGGGCTCAGCACCGCCGTGGGCCGGCTCCGTCCACGAGACCACCGCGCCACCGAGCACCGAAGCCGACGCGTTGTCGGGATGCCCTTCGAACTCCGATGACAGCTGGATCAGTTGTGCGTTGCACAACGGTGTGCGATCAGTCTGTGCCACAAGCGCATTGGCCGCACCGAGTCCGCCCACAACCGCCGACGCCGAGGATCCCAGGCCCCGTGAGTGTGGAATCATGTTGCGGCAGCGGACAATCAGGCCATCAGCCCGACATCCTGCTTCACGAAGCCCGCGCGCAAGCGCCGTCACGACAAGGTGATCGACACCGGATGACAGCTGACCGGCGCCCTCACCGGACACCTCCACCACGACACCGGGGCCGTCGGTGGTCACCACCTCGATCTCGTCGTAGAGGCCGAGCGCCACACCCAGACTGTCGAAACCGGGGCCGAGGTTGGCACTCGATGCCGCCACCAGGGCGCTGCCGGCAAGTCCGGCCGGAAGCGTGAGTGTCGGGTGTCGGGCCACCTGAGCTACGCCAACCCCAGCGCGGCCACGACCGCTCCGGCATCGACCGGAACCGGTGTCACCGAGGGCATATCGCGCAGAGCCGTGTCGGGATCCTTGAGTCCGTGACCGGTGACGGTGCACACCACCGTCGAGCCGCGGGCGACCCAGCCGTCCTCGGCGGCTTTGAGCAGTCCGGCGACGCTGGCCGCCGAGGCCGGTTCGACGAAGACTCCCTCATCGCGCGCAAGCAGGCGATAGGCGGCCAGCAACTCCTCGTCCGTGGCGGCCAGAAACCGCCCGCCGGACTCCTCCTTCGCCGCCATGGCGCCGTCCCAAGACGCCGGCGATCCGATCCTGATCGCGGTGGCGAGTGTCTCGGGCTTGCTCACCGGATGGCCGAGCACCAGCGGAGCCGCACCCGCGGCCTGGGTGCCCAGCATGCGGGGCAACTTCTCGGTCAGACCGTCGCGGTGATACTCGGTGTAGCCCCGCCAGTACGCGGTGATGTTGCCGGCGTTGCCCACCGGCAGGGCGTGGATGTCCGGAGCGGTACCGAGTGCGTCGACGATCTCGAACGCCGCCGTCTTCTGGCCCTCGATGCGCACCGGGTTGACGCTGTTCACCAGCGAGACGGTCGGATGGTCCGCGGTGAGCTTGCGGGCCAGTTCCAGGCAGTCGTCGAAGTTGCCGTCGATCTG
>JAIOQK010000171.1 GCA_021413425.1 Mycobacterium sp. | reverse complement strand
TCCGGGTCGGGCATGGTCTCGGGGATCTCCGAGGTCTCCAGGACCGGGTTGACGATCACCCCCCGGCGGTGCGCCGCCATGCCGCGCTCATCGGCGCAGTCGTACACGAAGACCCGTAAGCCGACGCCGATCTGGTTGGCGGCCAAGCCGACACCGTTGGCGGCGTCCATGGTGTCGAACATGTCGGTGATCAGATCCCCCAGATCGTCCGGGAGGCTGCCGTCCGACCCGACCGGCACGCGACTGGTTGGTGTGTGCAGGACCGGATCACCGAGGATCACGATGGGTCGAACAGCCATGATCGGCAAGCTATCGGCAAGCCGTCGTCAAGCTCAAGTGGGCCGACGCGCGGGGTCGGCTGCCGCATCTTCCAAGCTCGGCATGATTGAATGACGCTCAAACGACAGGGATGTCATTAGAAGGGACCCAATGGACGGCGCCATTGCACGGGCTGAGCAGTCGGTTGACGACGCCGACCTGCCCGAGGGGCTGAACCGCCGCGAATACGACATCCTCGCCTTCGAGCGGCAGTGGTGGAAGTACGCCGGCGCCAAAGAGGAAGCCATCAAGGAACTCTTCTCGATGTCGGCCACCCGGTACTACCAGGTGCTCAACACTCTCGTCGACCGCCCCGAGGCCCTCGCTGCGGACCCGATGCTGGTCAAGCGGTTGCGCCGGCTGCGCGCCAGCAGGCAGAAGGCACGCGCGGCCAGGCGGCTGGGCTTCGAGTTCCCCTGAGCCTGATCACAGGGCCGGGGCGGTTACAGTGAGCCCGATGAACGAGCGCGTCCCCGATTCCACCGGGCTGCCGTTGCGCGCCATGGTCATGGTGCTGCTGTTCCTCGGCGTGATCTTCCTGCTCGTCGGTTTCCAGGCGATGAGCTCCAGCGGCCGCGACAACACCGACGACACGCCCGCGATGCCGGTGACGTCGACCAAGACCGCGCCCAAGCCCGATGTGCGGGTCTACACCGTGGTCGGAGACACCGCCGCGGCCACCCGGACGGGGGACCGGCTTCGTGAAGCCGGCTGGAACGTCACCGAGGCCGGTGCGGAGATCGCCGCCGAGATTCCGGCGACCACGGTGTACTTCGGCTCGGCCGAGGGCGAGCAGGGCGGCGCCGAGGCGGTTGGCACGGTGCTCGAGGCCCCCGTCGCCCCCCGAATTCCCGAAATCGCTGAGCAGCCGCCGGGCGTGATCGTGCTGGTGACCGGATAGGCTCTGCGCCATGGTGAACTCCGGCAATTGCCGCACGTCTGCGGCTGTCGCGCTGCTGGCCATGCCTGCTGTGATGCTCAGCGCGTGCAGCCCCTACGAGCCCGTCGCCACCCAACCCGGCACCACACCGCCGGTGTGGACCGGATCTCCGGCGCCGGCGGGTCAGGACGAGGGTCACGGCGGCGGTGCCCACGGTGAGAATGCGCTCGCGATGGGCCCGGCCGCGGCCGGGCCGACCGATGCGCTCACCGCGCAGATCAATGGGCCCGACGGCACCCAGGTGGCGGCGGCCACCATCGAATTCAGCGGTGGGTTCGCCACAGTGACGGTGCAGACCACCGGTCCGGGAAGTCTGGCCCCGGGCCCGCACGGTCTGCACATCCACTCGGTCGGCAAGTGCGAGGTCAATTCGGTCGCTCCGGCCGGCGGCGCCCCGGGTGACTTCCTCTCCGCCGGTGGCCATTTCGGCGCCCCCGGGACCTCCCACCCCAACCACGCCGGTGACCTGTCATCGCTGCAGGTGCGTCCAGACGGCACCGCGATGCTGGTTACCACCACCAGTGCCTTCAGCAAGGAACAACTGCTGGCCGACCCGGGAACGGCATTCATCATTCACGATGCGCCGGACAACTTCGCGAACATCCCGGCGGATCGATATCAGCCGGCTGCGGACGCCACCACACTGGCCACCGGCGACGCCGGCAAGCGGGTCGCCTGTGGTGTTATCGGCACCGGGTAGCACCGAGTCCGGCCGCGGCGGGGCGGCGCGGATCGACTTCGCCGGATCGCCCAGGCCCACCCTCGGTGTGGAGTGGGAGTTCGCCCTCGTCGATACCGCCACCGGCGATCTGTCCAACGAGGCGGCAGCGGTGATCGCCGACATCGGCGACAACCCCCGGGTTCACAAGGAACTGCTGCGCAACACCATCGAGGTGGTGACCGGCGTCTGCGGCACGGTGGGCGAGGCGATGGCCGATCTGCGGAGCACCCTGGCACCCATCCGTGAGGTCGTCCGTGGTCGGGACATGGACCTGTTCTGTGCCGGCACCCATCCGTTCGCCCAGTGGTTCAGCCAGGAACTCACCGACGCGCCGCGCTACGCCGAACTGATCAAGCGCACCCAGTGGTGGTGCCGGCAGATGCTGATCTGGGGCGTGCACGTGCACGTCGGCGTCTCCTCGGCACACAAGGTGATGCCTATCATCTCCTCGCTGCTCAACTACTACCCGCACCTGTTGGCGCTCTCTTCGTCGTCGCCCTTCTGGGCCGGCGAGGACACCGGATACGCCAGCAACCGGGCGATGATGTTTCAACAGCTTCCCACCGCTGGACTGCCGTTCCAGTTTGCGACCTGGCGGCAGTTCGAGCGGTTCGTACACGATCAGAAGACCACCGGGATCATCGACGATGTCACCGAAATCCGTTGGGATGTCAGGCCATCACCGAATCTGGGCACCGTCGAGGTGCGCGTCTTCGACGGGGTGTCCAATATCGCCGAGTTGGAAGCGCTGGTGGCGCTGACACACTGCCTCGTCGTCGACCTCGACCGGCGCCTCGACGCCGGCGAGCAGTTGCCGGTCATGCCGCCCTGGCATGTCCAGGAGAACAAGTGGCGCGCCGCGCGCTACGGATTGGATGCCATCATCATCCTTGACGCCGACAGCAACGAGCGGCTGGTGACCGAAGATATCGACGACCTGCTCACCCGGCTGGCGCCGGTCGCGAGATCTCTGGGCTGCGAGGCCGAACTGGCCGCGGTGGCGCAGATACCGCGCCGCGGTGCGTCGTATCAACGGCAGCGGAGGGTAGCTGAGGAGCACGACGGTGATCTGCGCGCGGTGGTCGACGAGCTCGTCGGTGAACTCGACATCTAGGAGGCACAGATGGGCCCAGTGCGACGCTTCGGTGCCGTGCTCGCGGTCGCCGCGGCGATAGGGGCGGCCGGCTGCGCTCGCGCCGTCGACGGTACCGCGGTGGCGGCGCCCGGTGACCTCGGCGCGGTTCGTGGCTCCACCCTCGTGGCGACCACCTGCCGGCAGTACGTGGCCATGAACGACGCGGATCGCAGGGAGGTGATCACGGCTATCGGGGCCGATGGCAACCAACTCGTCGCTGCCAACCCCGACCTGTGGATCGGTGTGGCCGCCGCGCTGTGTGCGTTCGTCGATCCGGGCGCTCCGGTGCGTGACGTGGTGACCGGGGGAATGCGGTAGTGGCCCCGGATTCGGTGCCTGACCGGGGGCCCACCCCGATGTTCCCGCTGCAATCGGCCCTACTGCCCGGTGAGACCCTGCCGCTGCAGATCTTCGAGCCGCGGTACTCCCGGCTGGTCGTGGATTGCCTGGACGCCCCCGAGCCGGCCTTCGGTGTGGTGCTGATCAGCCGCGGGCGCGAGGTCGGCGGCGGCGATGTCCGCAGTGACGTCGGGGCGCTGGCGCGGATCACCCAGTTCGCCGACCACGGCGAGGGCCGCTACCAGCTGCTGGCCTCGATCACCGGGCGCCTGCGGGTCAGCCAGTGGCTGCCCGACGACCCCTACCCCCGGGCCCTGGTCGAGCCCTGGCCCGACGAACCGGGCCCCCCGGTCACCCCCGGGCGGATCGGCGATGTGGTGGACGCCCTCACCGCCCTCTACCAGCGGGTTGCCGAGGCCAGTGGCGGGCAACTGCGGCCCGATGCCCTCGCGGTGGACGACGATATCGCCGACGACCCGTCCCTCCATGTCTATGCGCTGGCCTCCCGGGTCCCGATGGGCCAGGCCGACCGCTACGCGGTCCTGGCCGCCCCCACCCTCTCCGGACGGGTCGACACCCTGCTCGACGCCATCGAGACCGTGACCGCGATGGTGCACTTCCAGCTAACTGACGAATGAATTGGCAGATGTAAGATTCACGCTTCGAATCGCGACATAACCATCGACACGCTAAAGTCAGCGCGTCGACAGCCTAAGAAGACGAAGACGTAAGGGGCATTGAAGTGAAAGTGATCAGTCGTGCTGTGGTGGCGCTGATCGCCGCACTGGCCGCTTTGGTGGCTGGTTCCCCGGTCTCGAACGCTGTGCTGGACAACCAGATGAGTCTGGTCGACGGCGCTGGCCGCACGATGACGATCCAACAGTGGGACACCTACCTCGACGGCGTGTACCCACTGGACGGCAACCGGCTGACCCGGGAGTGGTTCCACTCCGGCAGGGCGATCTACTCGGTGGTCGGCCCCGGCGCCGAAGAGTTCGCCGGCACCCTGGAACTCGGCTACCAGGTGGGCTTCCCGTGGTCGCTGGGCGTGGGCATCAACTTCTCCTACACCACTCCCAACATCCTCCTCGACGGTGTGAGTCTGTCGCCGCTGGCGTTCGACCCACTGGGGTCGGTGATCACCCCGAACCTGTTCCCCGGGCTGTCGATCACGTCCGATCTGGGCAACGGCCCGGGTATCCAGGAGGTGGCGACATTCTCCGTCGACGTCGAAGGAACCGACGGCGCCGTCGCGGTGTCCAACGCCCACGGCACGGTCACCGGTGCGGCCGGCGGGGTGCTGTTGCGCCCGTTCGCCCGGCTGATCTCCCAGACCGGTGACAGCGTCACCACCTATGGCGAACCCTGGGATATGCAGTAGCGCTGGCCCTTTCAGGCCCTGGGGCGTCATCGCCCGCTGGCGAACGCCCGCAGTGACTCCACCTGGATCGGATCGAGCGACGGCCGCACTGTCTGCCTCGCGCTAGCGACGTCGGCCGCGGTGACATCGGCTGCGTCGATGGAGCGGCGCATCGCCGTGAGTGCGGCTTCCCGCAGCAGTGCCACGCAGTCGGCCGCGCTGTAGCCGTCCAGATCCGCGGCCAATGCCTGCAGGTCGACGTCGGCGCTCAACGGCACGGACTTCGCCGCGGTCTTGAGGATCTGGAAGCGGGCGTCGGCATCCGGCGGTTCGACGAACACCAGCCGCTCCATCCGGCCCGGCCGCAGCAGCGCCGGGTCGATCAGATCGGGCCGGTTGGTGGCGCCGAGTACGACGACATCACGCAGCGGCTCGATCCCGTCCAGTTCGGTCAGCAGGGCCGCGACCACTCGGTCGGTCACTCCGGAGTCGAAACTCTGCCCGCGCCGCGGGGCCAGCGCATCCACCTCGTCGAGGAAGACCAGTGACGGCGCCGAATCCCTTGCCCGGCGGAATAATTCGCGCACGGCCTTCTCCGAGGAGCCGACCCACTTGTCCATCAGTTCCGCACCCTTGACGGCGTGCACACTTAACCGTCCAGAACTGGCCAGTGCGCGCACCACGAACGTCTTACCGCATCCGGGCGGACCGTAGAGCAGCACTCCTCTCGGCGGATCGACGCCGAGGCGTGCGAAGGTGTCCGGATGCTGCAGCGGCCACAGCACCGCCTCGGTCAGTGCCTGCTTGGTCTCCACCATGTCGCCGACGTCGTCGAGTGTCACCGACCCCACGGCGACTTCCTCGGTGCTTGAGCGTGACAACGGGCGGATGACGGTCAGCGCACCGGTGAAGTCGTCCTGTGTCAATGACGGATCCCTGCCGTCCTCGCTGGCACGGGCCGCGGCCCGCAACGCTGCCTCCCGCACCAAGGCGGCAAGATCAGCCCGCACGAACCCCGGTGTGCGGTCGGCGATCTCGCCGAGACTGAGATCGCCGGCGGGTACGTCGCGCAGAAGTACCTCCAGCAGCGCCTTGCGGGTGGCGCCGTCGGGCAGGCTCAAGCCCAACTCGCGGTCGCAGAGATCTGGCGCACGCAGCCGGGGATCGACTGCATCCGGTGCCTGCGAGGTGGCGATCAGCGCCACCCCGGGTGCGGAGACCGCTTTCTTGAGTTCACTGAGGATGATCGTGGACACCGGTTCCGGCGGGACGGGCAGCAGCGCGTCGATGTCGGTGACCAGCAGAACGCCGCCGCCGTCGCACACATCGGCGACCGCGCGGGCCACTGCCTGCTGACGGTCACTCGCGGCCAGCGCGCCGGTGTCCGGGCCGTCGAGATCCACCAGACGTCGCTGCGCGCACACCGCGCGCACCAGACGGGCCTTGCCCACCCCGGCCGGGCCGGTGATCAGCACACCGAGATTGGGCTTGGCGCCGAGCTTCTCCAGCAGCGCGGGCTCATCGAGGGCCAGCTTGAGCCACTCGGTGAGCCGACCGGCCTGCACATGCTGGCCCTTGAGGTCGTCGACGCTGACCGGCGGGGCGGCCGGCCACTGGGTGGGCGTGCTGATCGCCGACGTCGAGAGCGGCGCCGCGGCCTCGGCGCCCGCCGTGCCGCCACCGCCCCAGCTGACCGACGAGTTCGGCTGCACGGACACCGGGCCCACAGGGTCGGTCCCGGTCACAGTCAGTAATTCGGAGGTCCAGGTGATCCCCACCGATGCGGCCAGGGCCGAGGTGGCCTCGGAGGTGGATGTTCCCGGACCCAGATCGCGCGGCAGCAGCGACACCGTGTCGCCCACGGTCAGCACTTTGCCCAGCAGCGCCTGCCGCAGCGTCGCCGAGGCCACCGACTTGGTGGCCAGCGCCGAGCCGCTCAGCGTCACCGACCGCGCGCCGTACACCGTCACCGGAGCGACCAGAACGGTGGCGTCCTCGCGCAGGCCGGCGTTGGACAACGTGACGTCATCGAGAAGTGCGGTTCCCGTGGGTGTACCCGGCGGTGCGATTCCCGCGACGGCGGCGGTGGTGCGCGATCCGGTCAGTGACACCGCGTCCCATTCCCTGATGCCCAGTGCGGCAATGGCTTCCGGATGCAGCCGAACGACGCCTCGCCGGGAGTCCAGCGCGGCGGTGTTGAGCCGCGCGGTGAGCACCAGGCTGGATGCGGGCGGCACAGGGTCGGTCATCAGGTCGGTCACGCTTCTATGCTCCCGGCTTGCGCAAGCCCAGTCGGGCCGTTGAACGCCGACTCGGGTTCCCGGCGCGGCGGATCGCGCGCCGGGCTGCCCGGCGCTGCCGCGAGTCGTCCAACTCCGGGTGCGCGGCAGCCCAGCGCTGGCTGCGAATGGTGAACGGCATGATCAGCAGGTAGCCCACGATGATCAGAAGTACGAGGACATAGGGGAACAGCAGCAATCCCGCGGCCGCGACGGCGACCAGCACCAGCAGGATCGGTGCCGCGTTCGCCGGCACCGAGATGGACTTCAGTGCCAGGGTGGGCACCCGGCTCACCAGTAGCACGGAGTTGGCCGCCAGCCAGGCGCAGATGAAACCCGTCGACGTCCACCAGCCATGGCCGAACTGCAGCATCGCGGCCAGGGGGCCGATCGCGCCCACCGCGCCGCAGGGCGCCGGCATACCGACGAAGTACTGCCGGGTGTACGCGGGCCGGGTGTCGTCGTCGAGCCGGGTGTTGAACCGTGCCAGACGCCGCACGATGCACACGGCGTCGAGCAGCACGAACATCCAGCCGATCGGTGAGGTCGGCAACAGCGTGACGTAGATGACCAGCGCCGGCGCCACACCGAAGTTGACCGCATCCGCCAGCGAGTCGATCTCAGCACCCATCGGAGACTGGGCGTGCAGTGCCCGGGCGATACCGCCGTCGATACCGTCGAGGACCGCCGCCGCGCCGATGAGCGCCAGTGCGATGTGCGGGCGGCCGTCCAGTGCGAATTTGATGGACGTCAGCCCGGCGCAGATCGCCAGTACCGTTGTCGCGCTGGGCAGGATTCGCAGTCCTCGTCGGCGCCGACCGGTCGGAGGTGTGATCACGGCAGCCGCGCCAGGACCGTCTCGCCGGCCAGCGCCCGCTGTCCGGGTTCCACCAACAGTTCCGAACCCGCCGGCAGATAGGTGTCCAGCCGGGAGCCGAACCGGATGAGCCCGTAGGTCTGGCCGATCCCGACGGACTCTCCGGCACGGATATCGCAGACGATGCGCCGGGCGATCAGCCCGGCGATCTGAACGACGGCCACCTCGTGTCCTTCCGGCGTGCGGATCAGCACGCTGTTGCGCTCATTGTCCTGGCTGGCGGCCGCCAGGTCGGCGGAATGGAACCGGCCGGGCCGGTGCTCGACCGCGAGCACCTCGCCGCCCACCGGGGTTCGCTGCACGTGGGCGTCCAGAAGTGACAGGAAGATGCTGATCCGGGGGACCGGCGGCCCCGGCCGGCCCAACTCGGCCGGCAACTCGGCGCTCTCGACCAGACACACCAGCCCGTCGGCCGGGGCGACGACCACACCCGGGCGGGTCGGTGGGGTCCGTGGTGGGTGACGGAAGAACCCCGCGTTGGCCGCGGCGGCGGCCAGCCCCGCCCGGCGGACCCAACGATGTTTGCGGCCCAGGGCCGCCGCCATCAGACCGGCCGAGATGAACGGAATGCCGGCGGGGTGGACGGGCGGAACCGAGGATCGCACCAGCGCCGCCAGGCGCTGCGGGCCGGACCGCACTTCGTCATCGGGGCGTCTGGCCATTGCCGCGATTCTACGGACTCGGCCCTAGATGCCGATGCGGCTAGCGCAGATTCCAGCTCAAGGGCTGCCAGTTCAACTGTATCGACGAGACCATCGACGTCAGCCTGGTGATGTACTTGGCGGCGTAAAGCGCCCCACCCTTACTCGAGACCGGCCAGGTACTGCAGAAGCTGCTTCGAGCAGATGCCGTGGCGCGCACAGAAGTCGTTGCACGTCGTCGTGTGGGACTCAGTGCGGCCGCACCACGGCACTTTCTTTCCGCCGGCCAAATACTTCCCGACCTGCTCGTCCCAGTTGTCAGCGCGAGCCTGTCTGTCATGGGCGACCTTGCCCTGGGGTGTGGTCACCGAATTGCCGGGATGGCCGGGCGAAGCGACCAGATTGGTGCAGTTCAGATCGAGCAGCCAGGTGCGCTTGCGCGATTTAGATCTCTGAGCTTGCGTGACGATGCAGTCGTCGGAGGCCAACTCGCCGCCGATGACCGTTCGGATCGTCGGCGTCCAGCCGTTGCTGGTGATCTTGGCCGCGGCCTTAGCGTAGGTCTGACCCACATACGGAGGTTTTTTCGCCACCGCAATGCCCGCACCGATCATGCCGAGTACGAGCAGGGCAACCAGCACGACACCGCGATCGACGGCGATTGGGATCTTCACATGCCCCCCGTCGAGATATCTGGACTCTCCTGGGTGATTCTGCCGCTTGGGGAGATTTCGGCACAAGTCTTTGCTGCGAATGCTACGGACTCTCGCGCATCCGACGGGGCGGCTAGCGCAGATCCCAGATCTGCACCTTCTGACCGGCGGCCAGTTCGGTGACGTCCTCATCGATATCGAGCAGGCAGTCGGCCGCCGCGAGCCAGCGCAGGTGGTGGGAGGCCGGCGGGCCGTAACTCGTCACCGTGGTGGTCTCGGGGTCGTAGACGCCGCGGCGGAACTGCCGCTTGCCGCGCGGGGAGGTGATCGCCTCGTCGAGTACGGCCGTGCGCACCGGCCGGTGGTAATCGGTGTGGCCCATCGCCGCGCGCAGCGCCGGCCGCAGGAACACCTCGAAGGAGACCAGCGCGCTGACCGGGTTCCCCGGCAGGGTGATCAGCGCCCGACCGTCGGCCAGCACGCCGCAACCCTGCGGCATACCGGGCTGCATCGCCACCTTCACGAATTCGACATCCCGGCCGTCGGTGAAGGCATCCTTGACCACCTCGTAGGCGCCCGCGCTCACCCCGCCGGAGGTGATCACCACGTCCGCCGCACCCGCGTAGGCGTCGAGCACGGCCCGCAATGCCGCGACGTCGTCGCCGCAGGTGTGCGACCCCACTACCTCGGCGCCCGCCTCCTGGGCCGCTGCGGCCAGCATCACCGCGTTGGATTCGTAGATCTGCCCCGGTTGCAGTGGTGTCCCCGCCGCCACCAACTCCGCTCCGGTGGAGATCACCAGTACCCGCAGGCGCGGTGTCACAATCAGCTCACCAAGCCCCAGTGCCGCCGCCAGACCCAGCGCGGCGGGACTGAGCACTTCACCGGCGGCCAGCACCGTCACGCCGGAGGCGACGTCCTCGCCGGCCCTGCGGATGTGCCGGCCTGCTCGGGCGGCCGAGCGGATAGCGACCATCTGCGTGCCGCCGTCGGTCTGCTCCACCGGGACCACCGCGTCGGCCCCGCCCGGCAGCGGCGCACCGGTCATGATCCGGTGCGCGGTGCCCGGTTCCAGTGTCAGCACATCGGTGCGTCCGGCCGGAATATCCTCGGCCACAGGCAGAGTCACCGGTGTGTCCGGGCCGGCACCGGCCACGTCGTCGGCGCGCACCGCGTAACCGTCCATCGCCGAGTTGTCGAACACCGGCAGTGACAGCGGGGCTACCACATCGGCGGCGAGCACCAGGCCCGCGGCGTCGGCGGTGGGCACACCCATCGGCGACCGCGGGACGATCAGCCCGGCGACGACCTGCTGATGCTCGTCGACGCTGCGCATCAGCGCCTCATATCGTGCATCAGATCGGGTAGGTGACGCCGGTCAGTTCCTCGGAGACCTGCCACAACCGCTGCTGTGTGGCGATGTCGTGGGACGCGGTGTTGGAGGTCACCAGCACGGGGTGGCCGCGCAGTTCGCGGAAGCCGTCCGGGCCCCAGTACTGGCCGCCCTGCACGGCGGGGTCGGTGGCCGCGCGCAGTGTCGGCAGCGCCCCCAGTTCGGAGGTGTTCAACAGCTTGCCGGACAGCCAGTTCACACCCGGCAGGCCTGCCCCGGGCACGTGGCGCACCAGTTCGGTGGCTGCCACGCCCGGATGGGCCGCCACCGCGATGGTGTTTGCCTTCGCCGCGGCGAGGCGGCGCTGCAGTTCGTAGGTGAAGAGCAGATTGGCCA
>JAIOQK010000170.1 GCA_021413425.1 Mycobacterium sp. | reverse complement strand
GCCCTCGACCGGTGGCTACCGCGACTTCGCCGCCCGTCAGCGGCTGCAGGTCGAGGCCATGACCGCCGACTCGCGTCCGGTCAAAGACTGGGCCGAGTTCGCCCGCGAGGCCGACGGCGCGTGGCCGGCGTTCCCCCTGGGCCTCGGCGACGCCGCGAACACCGCCGGTGGCGTGCTCACCGTCGAGTTGCTCGACGCCGACGAGACCGAGGCGTTCGACACCGCGTGCCGCGCGGCCGGCGCACGGTTCAGCGGTGGCGTGATGGCGTGCGCGGCGATGGCCGACCGCCACTTCACCGGCGCGGATACCTACCACACCTACACCCCGTCGGACACCCGCTCCCGCGAGGTCGAGGCGCACAGCGCCGGCTGGTACGCCAGCCTGTTCCCGGTCTCGGTGCCCGTCCACGAGGACGACTTCGCGCGCACCGCGCGGGCGGCGCAGAAGTCCTTCGACGCCAACAAGCACCTGTCCGCGATCCCCTTCACGCGGGCCGTGGACCTGGTGGGCGCCGACGAGCTGGGCGTGACCCTGCCGACCGGGCCGTCGATGATGGTCTCGCTGATGGATTTCCGTCAGATGGCCGACGCCGACGCCAGCCGTCTGGGTCTCTACCTGGACAACCTGTCGCACGGTGACGTCAACACCTGGGTCATCCGGCACCCCGACCGCACCACGGTCACCGTCTCCTTCCCGGACACCCAGGAGGCCCGCCACTCGGTGCACCACTTCATCGGTGTGCTGCGCTCGGCCTTCACCGACGCCGCCGAACTGACCACCGGCTGGATCGACGAGATCGCCGACCAGTCTTTTGCGCATACTGCTTAGTTAGCCAGCTAAGCTCCCCGGATGCCCGGGAAGCGTCGCATCGATGTGCGGCTCGCAACGCAGATCCTGCTGTTGCAGCTCGCCGTGGTGGCGCTCACCCTGGGCATCACGTTCGCCCTGCTGGCGGTGGTCTTCCACCAGCGGCTGATCGAGGAGTACGGCAACCGTTGCCTCGACATCGCCCGGGTGGTAGCCGCCGCCCCCGCGGTGCGCGACGACGTCTCCCGGTACAAAGGCATGGTCCCGCCCGCCGAGGAGCTGGCGGCGGGCCCGCTGCAGAACATCGCCACCAAGATCCGCCAGGGCACCGGTGTGCTGTTCGTGGTGATCACCAACGACCGCGGGATCCGGCTGAGCCACCCCAACCTCGGCGAGTTGGGCAAACCGGTCAGCACCGAACCGACAGCCGCGCTCACCGGAGTCGAGGAGGTCGTCCAGCAGACCGGCACGCTCGGCCCGTCGGTGCGGGCGAAGGTTCCCGTGATCGGAATGGATTCGAGCACCGTGGTCGGCCAGGTCAGCGTCGGGATGTCCACCAAGAGTGTGTACGAACTGCTGGCCAGCAATCAGCGCGCCGCCGCCCTGACCGGCGGTCCGGCATTGCTCATCGCCATCGCGCTCTCGGTGCTGCTGGCGCGGCGCTGGCGCGAGCAGACCCTCGATCTGCAGCCCGATGAGATGACCGAACTGGTCCGCACCCAGGAGGCGGTGCTGCACGGCATCGGTGAAGGGGTGCTGGCCACCGACACCGACGGCACTGTCAGCTTCGTCAACGACGAAGCGGCCCGGCTGCTTCAGATCAATTCCACCACCGGGGCTCCGGTTGATCAGATCGGGCTGACGCCGCGGGTACTGGCGGTGCTGCGGGCCTGCAACCCCAACCCCACGCTGGCCAATGTCGGGGACCGGATCCTGGTCGTCTCGGCGCGACCGGTGTCACGGGAGGGACGTGAACTGGGCTCGGTCCTCGTCGTGCGCGACCGCACCGACATCGAGTCGCTGACCCGTCAACTCGACGCGGTGCAGCTGATGAGTACCGTGCTGCGCGCGCAACGCCACGAGTTCGCCAACCGGCTGCACCTGCTCAACGGTCTGGTGCACGGCGGCCACTCGCAGGAGGCCGCGCAGTACCTGGAGGAGTTGCTCGGGTCGGGGCCGCTGGGCTCGGCGCTGCCGGGTATCGACGCCATCCGCGATACCTATCTTCAGGCGCTGCTGGCGGCCAAGGCAGCCGGTGTGCGGGAGGCCGGGGTGACGTTGCGCCTCGGTGAGAACACCTGGGTTCCCGGCCGGCTCGCCTTCCCGGTGGACGCGACCACCGTGCTGGGCAATCTGATCGACAACGCCATCGACGCCGCCCGCACCGGAAGCAGTGCGGTGAAGATGGTGGAAGTCGAGCTGCTGCAAGACAAATCGACACTGCACATCACCGTGGCCGACAGCGGCGACGGGGTGGCATCCGATTTCGCCGATCAGATCTTCATCGAAGGCACCTCCACCAAGCCGAACTCCGATCTGCCCGGCGGCCGCGGTATCGGGCTGACGCTGTCTCGTCAGATCGCTCGCGGCCTGGGTGGCGACATCTGGCTGAACAGCCCCGGAAGCAGAGGGACAGAACTGTGCGGAGCAGAATTCATCGCCCGGCTGCCGGGCGTGATGGTGGAGCCGTCACCGTGAGCGACACCGATCTGAAGGTGCTGGTCGTCGACGACGACTTCCGGGTGGCCAACATGCACGCCGGGATCGTCGAAGCACTGCCCGGCTTCCGGGTCAGCGGCATCGCCAACACCGTGGCGGCGGCGCGCAAGGCCGAACCGGCCGATCTGGCTCTCATCGACGTCTACCTACCGGATGGATCCGGTATCGACCTCGTCCGCGAACTGCGCTGCGACTCCATCGTGCTGAGCGCGGCGACCGAGGGTAAGACCATCAGGGAAGCCATCAACGCCGGGGCGCTGAGCTACCTGGTCAAGCCGTTCGCCCCGACCGAACTGGCCGCGCGGCTGTCCGGGTACGCCCGCTACCGGCGAATCCTGTCCGGCAGCAACCTCGTCGCGACCGACGTCGACGCCGCCCTGGACGCCCTGCGGCCCCGCATCGCCCCCCAGCAGTCCCCCGCGGTGATGCCCTCGCCCACCAAACAGCTTGTGCTGCAAGCCCTTGCACGCGCTGCGACGCCACTGTCGGCGGCCGAGGTGGCCGGCGAGATCGGGGTGTCCCGGGCGACGGCTCAGCGTCACCTCGCCGCACTGGCCACCAGCGACGAGGTCGAGGTGGGCCTGCGCTACGGCACCACCGGCCGGCCCGAGCAGGAGTTCCGCGCCAAACCCAAAGGGCCCAAGCGCATCTGACGGCCTCCCCCGGCTCCCGTCAGTCCGGCAGCCGCAGACAGCGGCACGCCACCAGGGCGATGTTCTTCGCGGAGTCCGACGGCTCCTGCGTGGGGGTCAGGATGTGGCTGAGCCCCAGGCGCACGATGGTCTCCGCCACGATCCGCACATCAACCGGGTCGGCCTGCGGCCAGTGCTCGCCCATCCAGTCCAGGAAGATCTCGACCGGCCGCGAGATCAGCGGCCCGCCGCGCGTGGTCAGCAACGGCAGCAGCGAGGCGTCTCCGCCGTTGCCCGGCGCCTGGGTCAGGATGGTCTGCAGCAGCGGGTTCTCCCGGGCGATGGTCAGGACGTAGCGCGCCGCGGCATCGACCCCGCCGGCCAGGTCACCGGGATGCTGCGCCAGCCGGTCGGCCATCCCGGCGAAGAAGACCTCGGTCTCGCGCAGGACCATCTCGTTGCCCAGATCGTCCTTGGTGCCGAATTCGGCGTGCAGGCTCTGCCGGCTGATCCCGATCGTCGCGGCGATGGAACCCATCCGCACCGCTGCCCAACCGCGCTCGAGCACCACCTCACGTGCGGCATCCAGCGCGAGCTCGCGCAGCCGGGCCCGGCCGTAGGCCCGGGTTTCCGCACGCAGATCGACGACAGACATGCGGTTGAGTCTAACCCAGGCGACACTAGCCAGACAGTGTAGAAAGCCCTTGACATTTTCTCATTTATGTCACAGGCTCGTGGGATGACCGCAACCCTCACCCGCGCCGAGCGCCCGTACGACCCCGCCGACATCTCCTCGGCCGAATTCTGGGCCGGCACCGGCAAGGACCGGGAGAAGGTGTTCGCCGAACTGCGCGCACAGCGCCCGATCTCCTGGCATCGCCCGGTCACCAACGGGATGTTCGCCGACCCCAACGATCAGGGCTTCTGGGCCGTCGTCCGGCACGCCGATCTGGTCGAGGTCACCCGCCGGCCGCAGGACTTCCTGTCCGGAAAGGGCATCACGTTCGAGTCATTGCCGCTGGAGGTGCTCGACGCCGCCCAGGGCTTCATCGCCATGGATCCGCCGCGGCACACCAAGATCCGCCGGCTGATGGCGGCGGCGTTCACGCCGAAACAGTTGGCCCGCATCGACGAGCACATCGTCGCCAACGCCCGCCACATCGTCGACGATATCGCCGGCAAGGGTGAGGTCGACTTCGTCACCGAGGTGGCGTCACTGGTTCCCATGCACAACATCTGCGACATGGTCGGCATCCCCGAGGAGCACCGCCGGACCATCGCCTACGAGTCGCAGTTCGCCGACGGCTGGCGCGATCCCCGCCTGCTGGACGGCGCCGATCCGCTGGCCCGGGTGTTCCAGACCGTCGCCACCATTCATGGAATCGCCCACGAACTCATTGCCGCCCGCCGCGTCAAACCGGAGAACGACCTGATGACCGCCATGGTCCAGGCCGAGGTCGACGGCGAACGGCTGTCCGATGACGACATCTCGTCGATCTTCGCCCTGCTGATCATCGCCGGCAATGACACCACCCGCCAGTCGATCTCACACGGGCTCAAGGCGCTCACGGATTTCCCCGAGCAGCGGGCCTGGCTGATGGAGGACTTGGACGGCCGCCTCCCGATGGCCATCGAGGAGATCATCCGCTGGGCCACGCCGATCATGACCTTCCGCCGCACCGCCGCGCATGACACCGAACTCGGCGGCCACCACATCACCGAGGGCGACAAGGTGATCATGTTCTACTCCTCGGCCAACATGGACACCGAGGTGTTCGACCACCCCGAAGTCCTTGATCTGTCGCGCTCACCGAACAAGCACGTCGCCTTCGGCGGCGGCGGCATTCATCACTGCCTGGGGGCACAACTGGCCCGCCGGCAACTGTCGGCCACCTTCCGCGAACTGCTGACCCGGCTGCCCGATATCCGGGTGGTCGGCGAGCCGGAGTTGGGCAATGGCAACTTCTTCCATACCGTGATGAGCATGAGGGCTGAATTCACTCCAGAGAAGCAACGATGAAGATCGTCGTCGACTACACGAAGTGCTCATCCATCGGGCTGTGCGAGGCCGTCGCGCCGGACGTCTTCTCCATCGGCCCCGACGGTGCACTGCATATCCTGGTTGAGGACATCGGCGAAGACCGCCGCACCGATCTGGAACAGGCCTGCGAGAACTGCCCGACCCAGGCGCTGCGCATCGAGGAGTAGCAATGCAGTTCTTGACATAACAGAACTGTTATACTTGCTCAATGAGCTACGGCGGCCAGTTGATTCGGGAGGCACGTCGCCGCGCGGGCCTTACCCAGACCGAGCTGGCGGCCCGGGCCGGCACCGCCCAGCCCGCCATTGCGCGGTGGGAGTCCGGCCGCACAGCGGTCAGTCTTGACGACGTCATGCGTCTCGTTCGGCTGTGCGGTCTCGATCTGCAGCTGGCCATCACCGAACCCGACGAGAGCGACCTGGCACAGGCCAACCGGTTGACGAATCTGTCGGGCCAGCAGCGACTGGACAGGCATGCACGCCTCAGCCGTCAGCTCCGCGCCGTACGCACCGCTGGTTCGAGGTGACGTGGAACTCGATCTTGCGCGGCTGTTCGAAACATTGCAGCGCCACAACGTCGTCTACGTCCTCATCGGCGGCCTGGCCGCGCTATTCCACGGCTCGCCGTACCCGACCGAGGACGCAGATATCGTGCCCGCCGACGACGTGGACAACCTGGAACGCCTCGCCGAGGCGCTGCGAGAACTCAACGCCCGCATCCGAACTGAGTCCGTGGCGGAGGGCCTGCCGTTCCGCTGCGACGGCCCGACGTTGGCGACCGCTCAGATGTGGAACCTCATCACCGATGCCGGCGATCTCGACCTGGCGTTCCGGCCGTCGGGCACCGCGGGCTATCCCGATCTGCATCGCGACGCCGTGGACGCCGACCTGTACGACGCGACGGTGGAAGTAGCCTCCCTGGCCGATGTCATCCGCTCCAAGCAAGCCGCCAACCGGCCCAAGGATCAGCGGACGCTTCCGACGTTGCGGGAGCTGCTGGCACGGCGCAATGACTGAC
>JAIOQK010000236.1 GCA_021413425.1 Mycobacterium sp. | reverse complement strand
CCGATTCCCGGGCTCTACGCCGCGGGCAACACCATGGCCGCCGTGAGCGGCACCACCTACCCCGGCGGCGGCAATCCGATCGGCGCCTCCATGCTGTTCAGCCATCTCGCTGCGCTGGACATGGCGCAGCAGCGATAATCGGTGACTATGCGCCGCCTGCTGACTGGACTGATGACAACCGCGTTGCTCGGCAGCGCCGTCACCGCGGTCGCTGCCCCGGCGTCGGCTTCGGAGGACTGGGCACTCAACGGAACCTTCACCGCCACCTCCAATGGCGAGTGGGCCCGCAACAACGACGTCTTCCACGACGAGCGCAGCGTCCGGGCGATCTGGACGATCTCCTCGGAGTGCAGCTACCCCACCGAGTGCACCGGAACGGTGACCAGCGACCAGGGCTGGTCGGCGCCGATCTACCAGACCGGCGGCGAGTGGTACGTCAAGCACGTGGTGGAGAACTGGATGCCCTGTCAGGACGGGACGTTCGGTCCGGGTCTGCAGGTTTTCCGATTCAAGGCGATGACCGCCGACGGCTCCCGCCAGGATCCCGGTTCCGACACGCTCATCGGTGAGGACGCAACCACCGGGCGCAGCGGCAACTGCGGGCGCAATCTTCCGCTGTTCATCACCATGCCGTTCAAGTTGATCAAGCAAAGCTGATCACGCACGGCGCAGCGAGTTCAGCTGGTCGGCAGCAAGTCCTGCCACGATTGCGGCTCGCCGCCGGCCGCCATCTCGGTCTGCCGGTAGACACCACCGTCCGGTGTGGCGAACTGCCCGGTCTTGGGATCGTAGGTGGCGATCGCCACTGAGGGATCCCGGGCGGGATTCGGTGACGACCCGTACGCGCTGGGCGCGATCATCGGTGCGCCGGGTGCAGGCGGCGGGGGTGGCGGCGCAGCGGGTGCGGCCTCCGCGGGCGCGGGTGCAGGCGCGGGAGCACCGGCGGGTGCGGGACCGGGCGGCAGCGGAGTGCCTTCTAGCGGTCCGTAGATGTTCTCCTGGAAGGTGATCCGGTCATCCGGCGGGATGCCCTGGGCCAGCAGGTTCGGGTCCAGCGGAAAGGGACCCAGCACATGCTGGCGCATCGCCAGCGGCTCGAAGGGCTTGTCGCTCTCGCAGATCTCGACGGTGGGGGCGCGTTTTCCGGGCTGGCCCATGCATGGGTAGTTGCGCGCTCCGCGTACCGCGATCGGCGAGTCCTGCGGCAGCTTGCAGTACAGACCGTCGGGGGTGTCGACGTCGGAGAGATCGGCCGGCGAGCGCCACGAGGAGGGCGGCAGGAAGCCGACCGTGCAGGCCGGCGGATCGTTGAGGGTGAGGGTGAAGTCGCCCTGGGTGTACCCGGTCGGGTTGTTACCCGGCAGGCCAACGGCCTGGATCGAGGCGATGAACGGTGGCAGCAGCACCAGCAACTGCTCGAGTGAGGCGTTGTAGGTGACGCCGATACGGCCGACGGTGGTGAGGTTGGCCAGCAGAACCGGCAGCGTCGGCTTGACCTGGTTCAGCAGCCGCGAGGCCTCGTCGAGCGCGCCCGAGCCGTTCTGCAACACCCCGCGCAACTGCGGATCGTTGGTGGCCAGCTGTCCGGTGAACCCAGCCAGGCTGCGTGCCCAGATGCGCAGCGCGTCGGCCGACGCCGCCTGGCCCTCCAACAGCGGCCGGCTGTCGTCGATGAGGACACGGGCCCGATCGCCGACCTTGTCGAAGTCGGCGGCCACCGTCGAGGTGGATTCCAGCAGTGTCGTCAGATCGTCGCCGGCGCCGTTGAGCCCCTTGAAGGTTTCATCGAGCAACTGCGACAGCTTCTCCTTGGGGATGCTGTCCAGCAGCACGCTGATCTGATCGAGCATCGGCCCGACCTTCTGAGGCACG
>JAIOQK010000235.1 GCA_021413425.1 Mycobacterium sp. | reverse complement strand
CGTCACGCCACGGCCGCGCAGTGCCCGCACCGACATCACCAGACCCGAAGCCACCACGATGATCACCAGCACGGCGAACACGATGGACAGGGTGCCCTGGATGAAGGTGTTGCGGATGACGGCGTCGAGCTGGTCGGGGTTCTTGGCGGCGCCGAACGCCGTCTTGCCGGCTTCGCGCGCGTCGAGGTAGGAGAAGTGCTGGGTCCAGTAGCCCAGTTTCGGGTCGCCGGAGAAGATCTTCTGCCACGAGGCGGTGAGGGTCACGGTGAGATCCCACAGCAGCGGGACACCGGGAATCCAGGCCCATTTCAGCAGGCCCTTCTTGATCACCACCACGGTCACCACCGTCAGTGCGATCGCCGCGAGCAGTTGGTTGGCGATGCCGAACAGCGGGAACAAGGTGTTGATCCCGCCGAGCGGGTCGGTGACGCCCATCAGCAGGATGGAGCCCCAGCCGGCGACGACGATCAGGCTGCACGCCCACGCGCCCACCCGCCAGCTCGGATCGCGCAGCCGGCGCAGCGGCCCGCCGAGGTTGGCCAGGCCGTCGGAGAACATGAACCGCGCCACCCGCGTTCCGGCGTCGACGGTGGTGAGGATGAACAGCGCCTCGAACATGATCGCGAAGTGATACCAGAACGCCTTGAGTCCGCTGCCGCCGAAGGCGCTGGAGAGCACCTCGGACATGCCGAACGCCAGCGTGGGCGCCCCGCCGGTTCGCGACACGATGGAGTTCTCCTCCACGCTGGCGGCGGCGTCGGTGATCTCCTGCGCGGTGGCGGGCGGGCCGGACAGGCCCAGGCCGTTGACGTAGGCGGCGGCGGTCTCCGGCGTACCGCCGGTGGCCGCGGTGGGCGCGTTGATGGCGAAGTACAGATGCTGGTCGAGGATCGAGGCGGTGATCAGCGCCATGATCGCGACGAACGACTCGGTGAGCATGCCGCCGTAGCCGATGACACGCATCTGGCTTTCCTTCTCCAGCAGCTTCGGCGTGGTGCCCGAGGAGATCAGCGAATGAAAGCCCGACAGCGCACCGCAGGCGATGGTGATGAACAGGAACGGGAACAGCGATCCGGCGAACACCGGGCCGGCTCCCGAGGAGGCGAACTGGGAGATGGCTGGGGCCTGCATGACCGGCCGGGCGATCAGAATCCCGAGGGCCAGCAGAACGATGGTGCCGATCTTCATGAACGTCGACAGATAGTCGCGCGGAGCCAGCAGGAACCACACCGGAAGCACCGAGGCGGCCAGGCCGTAGATGATGATGCACCACGACAGGGTGACCTTCGACAAGGTGAACCACTGGGCGCCCCAGTCGGTTTCGGCGATCCACCCGCCGGCCACCACAGCGGCCAGCAGCAGCACGACGCCGATCAGCGACACTTCGGTGACCCGGCCCGGCCGCAGCACCCGCAGATACAGGCCCATGAAGATGGCGATCGGAATCGTCATCGCGATGGAGAACACGCCCCACGGGCTCTCGGCCAGGGCGTTGACCACCACCAGCGCGAGCACGGCGAGCAGGATCACCATGATCACCAGCACCCCGATGATCGCCGCCGTTCCGCCCACCGGGCCCAGTTCGTCACGAGCCATCTGCCCCAGCGAGCGGCCGCGCCGGCGGGTGGAGATCGAGAGCACCAGGAAGTCCTGAACGCACCCGGCGAACACCGCGCCGAGCAGGATCCAGATGGTGCCGGGCAGGTAACCCATCTGGGTGGCCAGCACCGGGCCCACCAGTGGGCCGGCACCGGCGATCGCGGCGAAATGGTGGCCGAACAGCACCCGCCGATCGGTCGGCAGGTAGTCGGTGCCGTTCTCGTAGATCTCGGCCGGGGTGGCGTGCTCGTCGCGCGGCTGCACGATCTTCATCTCGATGAGACGGGCGTAGAACCGGAACCCGATGACATAGGTGCACACCGCGGCCACGACGAACCACACCGCGTTGACGGTCTCCCCGCGCACGAAGGCGATCACCGCCCAGGCGATCGCGCCGATCAGTGCCACGGCTGTGAAGGTGAGTTTCTGCCGGCCGCCCATCGGGGTGCGGTCGACGACGGCCACCGGAGGCAGCGCGCGGTCGGTCCGGATGTAGGTGACATCGCCGCGGGTTTCTTCCATCACGTCCACAACCGGTGATCCTCGCACCATTGGCGGCCCATGCGGGCTCCCCTGCCGATATCCCCAACTGGGGGATGCGCTGGGCGGGGTGGCCGTAAGGCTCTATCGACCGACGGAAAGGGAGGTGTGCGATGCCGGCGTGGCGCCTGCGCGACTACCACGATGAAGATCTCGACCAGGCCATTGTGGTGTGGGACCAGAGCCGCGGCTCCGGCGCGGCCGAGCCAGTGTTCAGCGTGGCCGAGGTGGTGGCCGCTGCCCGGACCGGCCAGCCGGCGGTGGTGGCCGAGGTGGGCGACGAGGTGGTCGGCATGGCCGTCGCACAGGTGCAGGGGGAGCGGGCCTGGATCCTGCTGGTGGCGCTGGGATCCCGGTGGCGCCACCGCGGCATCGGCAGTGCGCTGCTGGGTGATCTGGAGCGCCGGCTGCGATCGGCGGGGGTGCGGCGGATCTGCGCGGTGCTGCCGGACGCGGCCACCGGCTCGTCGGCGCTGGAGAACTCCGGCTACGTGCGCCGCGACGGGCTTGTCTACTACGAACTGCTCGAGCATCTCGGTCCCGATCAGGCCAACCTGCTGGAGGAACTCGGCGGGCTGCTGCTGCCGCCGGGGGTGTGGGACGACATGGCCGGCATGGAAGTCGAGAAGCAGATCATCGAACGGCGCATCGTCGACCCGCTGGCGCACCCCGACGTCGCCGAGCGCTACGGGGTGCGCCCGCCCAAGGCGGTGATCCTGTTCGGCCCGCCCGGAACCGGCAAGACCAGCTTCGCCAAGGCGATTTCGTCGCGGCTGGGCTGGCCGTTCGTCGAACTGTTCCCGTCCCGGCTGGCGGCGGCCGGCAACGGTGGGCTGGCGGCGTCGCTGCGGGAGGCGTTCGCGGAGTTCGCAGAACTCGACGAACTGGTGCTGTTCATCGACGAGGTGGAAGAGATCGCCACCGCGCGCACCGGAGCCTCGAGCACCGAACTCGGGGTCACCAACGAACTGCTCAAGCTGATCCCGGCATTCCGCCAGCACGACAGCCGGCTTCTGGTGTGCGCCACCAACGCCGTGCACTCGCTGGACTCGGCCTTCCTGCGTCCGGGCCGGTTCGACTACGTGATTCCGGTGGGGCCGCCCGATCAGCCGGCCCGCAAGGCGATCTGGTTGCGCTACCTCGGTGCGGCAGGCGAGGGGATCGACGTCGACCGGCTGGTGACCGCCTCGGAGCTGTTCACCCCGGCCGATATCGAGTTCGCCGCCCGCAAAGGCTCGCAGGCGGCCTTCGAGCGGGAGATGCGTGATCCCGCCGGCCGACCGGCCGTCACCGAGGACTTCCTGAGCGCCATCGAGCAGATCCGGCCGACGCTGACACCGGACATACTGGCCGAGTTCGAGCGCGGCAAGGAGGATTTCGCCCGCCTCTGACGGCGGATGTAGAGGAGTTACGTTCGATCGCGGGCCCGGCAGGTCCGACGCGGTCGCGGGGGACAACCCCCGAACCCGTTTACATGAATGAACAAGGTGGTACAACTGTGGCCATGGCAGACACGCGTCCGGCGCCGGCCCGCGGGTGGACCTTTCTCACCAACCATGCCCATGTGCTGCTGTGCCTCGCCGGCGGCGAGGCGCTCACGGCGCGCGAACTCGGGGTGCGCATCGGGATCACCGAACGCGCCGTGCAGGTGATCCTGTCCGACCTCACCTCCAGCGGTTACCTCAACAAGAAGAAAGAGGGCCGGCGCAACACCTACACGGTGAACCGGCGAGGCCGGCTGCGCCATCCGCTGGAGGCCCACCACACCGTCGGCGAACTCATCTCCGCCCTGGACTGATGCGCCCCATTACCGCCCGATGACGATCGGGCAGCGCCGGTACGGCACGCCTTCGGCCACGCGGTAACGTCAGAGCCCGGGCTCGAGCGAGGAGACGTCGATGGAGATCGCGGGCAAGAAAGTCGTCGTCGTCGGCGGCGCATCCGGATTCGGGAAGGCCAGCGCGGAACTGCTGGCATCACACGGTGCGCAGGTCGCGATTCTGGATCGGGAAGGGTCTGACGGCAAGGCCGTCGCCGCTGCCCTGGGCGCGCCGTTCTTCGCCGTCGACGTCACCGACTTCGCCGAGACCGAGGACGCGCTCAGCGCGGCGGTTGAGGCCCTCGGCGGTCTGCACGTGGTCCTGACCACCGCCGGCGGCGCGGTGGCCGAACGCACACTGGGCAAGACCGGCCCGCACAGCCTGGACAATTTCCGCAAGATCATCGACCTCAATCTGGTCGCCAGTTTCAACATCAGCCGATTGGCCGCGGCGCACATGGCCGGCAACGAACCCGAGGGGGAGGACACCGGGGAGCGCGGGGTCATCATCAACACCGCCTCCATCGCCGCGTTCGAGGGCCAGATCGGCCAGGTGGCCTACACCGCCGCCAAAGCCGGCATCGCCGGGATGTCACTGACCATGGCCCGCGATCTCGGCTCGCTGGGCATCCGGGTACTGGCCATCGCGCCCAGCCTGTTCGCCACCGGCCTGACCAAGGGCATCCCCGAGGAGTACGCGGTGTCGCTCACCAAGGACGCGGCGTTCCCCAAGCGACTCGGCAAGCCCGAGGAGTTCGCGAAACTGGTGGCCGCCATCGTCGACAACCCGATGCTCAACGGCCAGTGCCTGCGCTTGGACGCCGGCCAGCGCTTCGGCCCCAAGCTCTAGACCTACCCACCCAGCCCAGGAGACCCCATGCCCATCGCACTGACCGACGACCACCGCGAACTCGGCGACGTCGCGCGCTCCTTCCTCACCGCGCAGAAGGCGCGGTGGGCGGCGCGCGAACTGCTCGACGCCGACGAGGAGATCCGTCCGCCGTTCTGGAACGAACTGGCCGGACTCGGCTGGCTCGGTCTGCACATCGACGAGAAGCACGGCGGTTCCGGCTTCGGGCTGCCCGAACTGGTGGTGGTCATCGACGAACTGGGACGCGCGGTGGCCCCGGGTCCGTTCGTGCCGACCGCGGTGGTCTCCGCGGTGCTCGACGCCGTAGGCAGCGACGAGCAGAAGGCCCGTCTGCTGCCGGGTCTGATCGACGGAACCCATACCGGCGCAGTCGGTTTCGGCGGCGACGTCACCATCTCCGGCGGGAAGGCCTCCGGGGATGCCGGGGTGGTGCTGGGTGCCGGTCTGGCCGACGTGCTGCTGGTGACCGCGGGGGATGATGTGCTCGTGGTGCAGCGCAGTGCCGATGGTGTGTCGGTGGAGGTACCCGGCAACCTCGACCGCACGCGCCGATCCGGGCGGGTACGCCTCGATGCCGCCGCTGTCGACGTGTTGCCGGGCGCGAAGGCGGCCGCGCTGGCCCGTGCCCGCACCCTGTTCGCCGCCGAGGCGGTCGGCGGGGCGTCGGACTGCGTGGACGTCGCCGTGGAGTACGCGAAGGTCCGCGAGCAGTTCGGCCGCACCATCGCCACCTTCCAGGCGGTCAAGCACCACTGCGCCAACATGCTGGTCGGCGCCGAGTCGGCGGTGGCCACCGTGTGGGACGCGGCGCGAGCTGCCGGTGAGGATGAGGAACAGTTCACTCTGATCGCCGCCGCCGCAGCGACGTTGGCCTTCCCGGCCTATGTTCGCAACGCGGAGTTGAACATTCAGGTGCACGGCGGTATCGGGTTCACCTGGGAGCACGACGCGCACCTGCACCTTCGCCGGGCGTTGACCGTGCAGGCGCTGCTCGGTGGGGACGCGCCCGCCACCGACGTGTTCGAGCTGACCGCAGGCGGACTCAGCCGATCCAACAGCCTCGACCTGCCGCCGGAGGCCGACGAGCTGCGCACGCAGATTCGCGCCGACGCGGACCAGATCGCCCGGCTGGACGAGAAGGCTCAGCTCGACGAGCTGATCGCGAGCGGCTACATCATGCCGCACTGGCCCAAGCCGTGGGGCCGGGCCGCCGGGGCGGTGGAGCAGCTGCTCACCGAGGAGGAGTTCGCCGCCGCCGGAGTCAAGAAGCCGGACTACGGGATCACCGGATGGGTCATCCTCACCCTGATTCAGCACGGAACCCCTTCGCAGATCGAGCGTTTCGTCGAGAAGGCGCTTCGCAAGGACGAGATCTGGTGCCAACTGTTCTCCGAGCCGTCCGCGGGATCGGACGCCGCGGCCGTCAAGACCCGCGCCACCCGCGTCGACGGCGGTTGGAAGATCAACGGGCAGAAGGTGTGGACCAGCGGTGCGCACTACTGCAAACGCGGACTGGCAACCGTGCGTACCGATTTCGACGGTCCCAAGCACGCCGGCATCACCATGGTGATCCTCGACATGGAGGCGCCCGGGGTGGAGGTGCGGCCGTTGCGGCAGATCACCGGCGGCTCGGAGTTCAACGAGGTGTTCTTCAACGACGTGTTCGTCCCGGACGAGGACGTGGTCGGCGAGCCGAACGCAGGCTGGACGGTGGCCCGCGCCACGCTCGGCAACGCGAGCGTGAGCATCGGCGGCGGCGAGGGCGGCATGTCGATGCCCGGGAGCATGATGATCCCCGCGCTCGACGCCCACGGCGACCGGCTCCCCGGCGGCGCGTCCC
>JAIOQK010000234.1 GCA_021413425.1 Mycobacterium sp. | reverse complement strand
CGATTATCGCTGCTGCGCCATGTCCAGCGCAGCGAGATGGCTGAACAGCATGGAGGCGCCGATCGGATTGCCGCCGCCGGGGTAGGTGGTGCCGCTCACGGCGGCCATGGTGTTGCCCGCGGCGTAGAGCCCGGGAATCGGGTGCCCGTGCACGTCGAGCACCCGGGCCCGGGTGTCGGTGCTCAGCCCGCCCTTGGTGCCCAGGTCGGACAGGCCGAACGCGGCGGCGTGGAACGGGGGAGTCTCGATCGGCGTCAGCGGCGGCTTGCCGCGGGAGAACGCGCGATCGTAGGCCTCGTCGCCGCGGCCGAAGTCGGTGTCGGCACCGGCGGCGACCAGCGTGTTGAAGCGGCTGACCGTCGCCTCGAGTTCGTCCGCGGGCACGCCGATGGCGGCCGCCAACTCCGCGAGGTCCTCGGCGGTGCGCCACAGGCCGGCCGCCCGGTACTTCTCGGTCTCGACCATCGACACATTCGTCGCCTTGACCGGCGGGACCTCGCCGCGGCGGTCGTCGTACACCAGCCAGAACGGGCACTCAAGACGGCCGGCCGCCATGTCGTCGACGATGGTGCGGCCGATCCGGTCATACGGGCCGGACTCGTTGACGAACCGCCTGCCCGCCTGGTTGACGAAGATCCCTCCGGTGAACCACAGCGCGAACGCCGCACCGCCGTCGGGATGGATCAGCCCGGGCGACCACCACGCCTGATCCATCAGATCCGTGGCCGCGCCGACGCGGATCGCCGCCTGCAGCGCTGCCCCGGCGTTGGCCGGTGCGCCCATGCTGTCCTGCACACGGCCCGGAACCCCGTACTCGCGGCGCAGTTGCGCATTGTGCTCGAAGCCGCCGGCGGCCAGCAGCACTCCGCGCCGGGCCCCGATGCGCAGCGTCTGTCCGTCATGACGCGCCAGCGCACCGGTCACGCGTCCGTCGCCGTCGCGCACCAGGTCCACCAATTCGGTGTTGCGGTGCAGTGTGACGTCCGGGAATCGCTGCAGCGCCACCAGGAACCGGCCCACGAGCGCCCGGCCGCCGATCAGCAGATCCGGGGCGGGCTCGCCGAGGCGGTCGTTGTCCAGCGGGCCGCGCACCAGTGCCGCGTCGGCGCCGAGTCGTTCGCCAGGCAGCGGTGTGGCGATGATGTGACGCATCCCGTCGCCGCGCGCCTGTGGAGCGTTGCCGAAGTAGTCCGGCCACGGCAGCACGGTGAATTCGAAGGTGTCCGGAACGGCGTCGGACTCCAGGTAGTCGATCAACGCCGCGCCGCCGCGCACGTAGGTCTCCTGAAGGTCGCGCGGGGTGCGCTCGCCCACGACGGCGTGGAAGTAGGTCAGCGCCGCGTCGATGGTGTCATCGCACCCGGCGCGGCGCAGCACGGCGTTGCACGGGAACCACATGCCGCCGCCCCCGGAATAGGCGGTGGTGCCGCCGAACTTGTCGCTGGCCTCCAGCAGTGCCACCGACAGACCCTCGCGGGCCGCGGTGTATGCCCCGGTGATGCCGCCACCGGATCCGGCGACGATCACGTCGACCATCTCGTCGAAGTCGCCGGTGCCGGCGACCATCTCGTCGAAGTCGTTGAAGTCGGGGTCCGCCATGACGTCCATGGTGGACGACATGGGCGCAGGTGGGGAGGGGTATGACGCAGATCGGTAACAGAATTAACTTCTGTCTCATCTGTAACATTCGGCTGTTAATCTTCACCGGGGTCGATTCCCCGCGAGGCGGAGGGTGGTTGGCGATGGCGCAAGCGGCCGAGCAGCCTGCTGCCCGGGGACGTCAACGGCTGCCGTACCGCAAGCTGCTCAACCGGGTCAGCATCCAGTCCAAGCTCATCCTGATGCTGGTGGCGTGCACCGTTCTGGCGGCTGCCATCGTCGGGGCGATCGCCTACAAGACCGGCCGTGACTCACTGCGTGCGGCGGCGATCGACCGGCTCACCGAGATCCGGGAAGCCCAGACGAGGGCGCTCAACGACGAGATCGGGGCACTGCGCAACACGGTGGTCACCTACACCTACGCCGAGACCGTCGCCGGAGCGCTGCGCGATTTCACCGCCGGCTTCGACCAACTCGCCAACGCCACGATCACGGGCCAGCAGAATCAGCAACTCGTCGACTACTACATCAACACCTTCGCCAAGGACACCGAGAAATACAGCGGTGTTGTGCTCGACGTGCCCGCGGTTGTGCCCACCTCCAACGCCGAGCGCTACCTGCAGGCGGCCTACACCGCCAAACTGCCCACTAATGAGGCTGCACTGGCGATGAACGATGCGCGCGACGGCAGTGCATGGTCGGCGGCGAACTCCAAGTATCAGGGTTTTTTCCGTCAGGTCGTAAGCCGTTTCGGTTTCGAGGACGCCCTGCTGATCGACGGCCGCGGCAACATCGTCTACAGCGCCTACAAGAACGTCGATCTGGGCTCCAACATTCTCACCGGCCCCTATAGCGGCTCGAAGCTGCGCGATGCGTTCACCACGGCGATGACGTCGAACGAAGAAGACCGGGTGGTGATCACCGACTTCGAGTTCTATCAACCGGCGGCGATGGCGGCCACTGCCTGGCTCGTAGCGCCGATCCCGCCGGGCGGCAAGACCTCCGGTGTGATCGCGATGCAGTTCCCGATCACCAAGATCAATGCGCTGATGACCTTCGACGAAAAGTGGTCCGAAGTAGGGCTGGGGCAGACCGGCGAAACCATCCTGGGCGGCCCCGACCTGCTCATGCGGTCGGACTCCCGGATGTTCCTCGAGGACCCGCAGCGCTACCGGCAGATGGTGATCGACGCCGGCACCGAGCCCAGCATTCCGGACGCGGCCATCCGGCAGGGCAGTACCACTCTGATCCAGCCGGTGGCGGCCGACGCCCACCGGGAGGCGCTGAAGGGCATCACCGGAACCCTGATCACCGAGGACTACCTCGGGCAGAAGACTCTGCAGGCCTATGCTCCGGTCGTCGGCAAGCACAGCAGGTTCACCTGGTCGATCGTCGCGAAGATCACCACCGCCGAAGCCTTCGCACCCGAGGTCACCTTCACTCGGATCGTGGTGCTGGCTACCACCGGAATCATCTTCGCGGTCTGTTTGATCGCCGCCATGCTTGCCAGGGTCTTCATCCGGCCCATTCGCCGGCTGGAGGCCGGGGTGCAGCGGATCAGTGCCGGCGACTTTGACGTGGAGATCCCGGTGGAGAACCGCGATGAGATCGGTGAACTGACTTCCATGTTCAACGAGATGAGTCGCGGCCTCGCCGTCAAGGAGGAACTCGTCAACCAGCATCGTCGCGAGATCCGGCGACTGCTGGGTGCGCTGATGCCGGCGCCGATCGCGGACAAGTTCCACCAGGGCGAGGAGATCACCGCCCGCACCCATCAGAATGTCACGGTCGTCTATGCAGACATCGCGGGTCTGGATCTAGCGCGGGCGGAACTCAACTCAGACGAATCGCTCTCGGTCGCCAATGAGCTGTGGCGCCAGTTCGATGCCGCTGCAGAGGAATACGGCATCGAGCGCGCACGCGCCGTACGTAACGGCTACCTGGGCAGCTGCGGCCTGACCATCCCGCGGCTGGACAACGTGCAACGCACGGTGGACTTCGCGCTGGAGTGCGTGCGGATGATCGAGCGGTTCAACGCCGACATGGGACTGGATCTGAGACTGAAAGTGGGTCTCGACACCGGCGAGGCGGGCAGTGGCCTGATCGGTGAGCCGGCGGTGGTCTTCGACCTCTGGGGCGACACGGTCAACATCGTCCACGGCATCAAAGATGAGATGTCCGCACCGGGCATTTATGTCACCTCCCGGGTGTCCGAGGTGCTCAGCGATGCCTACGAGCTCACCGAAGCGGGAACGGTGCGGGTCGACGGCGCGGACGAACCCGTCTGGCGACTGACGGAGCGCACCTCATGAGCGATTTGCTGTCAGCACCGTGGTTCTACTGGGCGGTCGGACTGGCCATCGGCCTGCCCCTGGCGCTGGTGGTGCTCACCGAATGGCAGCAAGTGCTGCGCCGCCGGGGCAGCCTGCTGTTGCGGCCGGTGACCCTGCTGCGCAACGTTCTGCTGCCCGCCGGTGCGCTGCTACTGCTCATGACCGGGGCCACCCAGATGCCGGTGGATTCGCCCCCGGTTCGCATCGTCGGGACCCTGGTGGCCTTCGCGGTCCTGGTGCTGCTGCTGTCGGGGGTCAAGGCGTCGGTGTTCTCCAGCGCACCCCAGGAGTCCTGGCGCCAGCGTGTTCCCGGAATCTTCCTCGACGTCATCCGGTTCGTGATCATCGCGGTGGGGCTGGGTTTGATCATGGCCTACATCTGGGGCGCGAAAATCGGCGGCCTGTTCACCGCACTGGGCATCGGCTCCATCGTCGTCGGTTTGACGCTGCAGAACTCAGTGGGTCAGATCATCTCCGGTCTGCTGATGCTGTTCGAACAGCCGTTCCGCATTGGTGACTGGATCCAGACGTCCGAGGGCAAGGGCCGTGTCGTCGAGGTGAACTGGCGGGCGGTACATGTCCAGACGTCAACGGGTGTCCAGATCACTCCCAACTCGGTGCTGGCCGGACAGTCGTTCCTCAATCTGAGCCGTCCCGTCGGCAACCACCTCATCACGGTCAGCGTGGTGTTCGCGGTGGAGGATCGCCCCGATCAGGTGTGCGCAATGCTCACCCGGGTCGCGTCCCGGCTGCCGCAGTGCGCGCCCGACCGCAGCCCCAGTGCGGATCACATCGGCGCGTTGCATTACAGCGTCGATATCCCGCTGCGCTCGGCGAACGAGGACTGGTCGGCCAAAACGACGTTCCTGCGGTGGATCTGGTACGCGGCCCGGCGCGAGGGACTTCATCTCGACGAGGCCGACGACACCTTCACCGACCCCGAATTGGTGCGCGATGCGATCCGGACCTTCGTCACCCCGATCCTGCGGCTGGATTCAGAACAGCAGCGTGCGATGGAGCGTTACGCCACGGTCGAGCGCTACGGCTCCGGCGAGCTGATCCAAAGCGCCGGAGCCGTCCCGGATGCGTTGTCGTTCATCATCTCCGGGCAGGTGCAAGGGGTCGCCGAGGACCAGGACGGCAGCCGCGCCGACATGGGGGTCGTAGAGCGGGGATCGCTGCTGGGTGTGAGCGCGCTGATCCGCAATCCGGCGATGGTGACGTCTATGGCTTTGGACGAAGTCACGCTACTGAATGTGGAGCGCGAGGCTATCGAAGATGTGGTGCAACGCAATCCGGAGCTGTTGCGGAAATTCGACCGGTCGATCGACGAACGCCGGGCCGACGTGATGCGTGCCCTCTCCGATGATGACGCCGCAGTGGCAAGCCCGCCCGGTTAACCCCACTCGTGGTTCATCGCCCGCGAATCGGTGAGCTCGTCGATTGATTCGATGTCCCGCAGGCGGGGGCGACTGGCGGCGATCAGCAGCAGCGCTATTGCTCCGGTGACCGCGCCCATCGCGAAGATGGCGGTGAAGCTGCTCTCCGGCGGGCCACCGCCGGGGTTGCCGCTGCGGCTCAACAGCACCGCCACGATCGCCGCGGAGATCGAACTGCCGACGGTGCGGGCGATGGCGTTCATCGAGGTGGCCACCCCGGTCTCACCGGGTTCGACTTCGCGCACCACCAGTGCGGGCAGTGCGCCGTAGGCCAGGCTGATATAGACGTTCACCAGAATCCCGGCCACCACCACCTGCCAGGCCGACGCATGCGCCGCGGCGAGGAACGTGAAACCCACCACCCCGAAGGCCGCGCCGGCGACCAGAACCGGCCGGGCGCCATAGCGGTCGATGTAGCGCCCGCTGATCAGGGCGGTGGCGAAACCGGCCAGCGCGCCGGGCAGGAGGTACACCACGCTTGCCTCCAGGACCGAGGCTCCGAGTCCGTAGCCGGTGGACTCCGGCGCCTGCACGAAGCCGGTCAGTCCGAGGAAGCCGCAGTACAGCCCGATGCCCACCGACACCGTGGCGATATTGGTCAGCAGGATCGGTCGCCGCGCCAGCATCCTGGTGGAGACCAGCGGCTGGGCACACCGCTGTTCCCACCACCACCAGGCGCCCAGTGCCGCGACGCCACCGGCCGCGCCGGCCACGATCCGCGGCGACGTCCAGCCCCACCCGTTACCCTGCGTCAGCGCCAGCAGCAGCAGCGACAATCCCACCGCCAGCCCCAGTGCTCCCACCCAATCCACCGACCCGGTGCCGCTCTGCGGCCGGGTCGGCACCACCACGACCACCGCGACGATCACCACCACCGTGAACACCGTCGCGAACCAGAAGACCCGGTGATAGCCGGCGTCGCCGTCGCGCATCAGCAGACCGACGACCACCAAGCCCATCCCGCCGCCGATTCCGAGCACACCGGAGATCACCGCCATCGCGCCCATCAGCCGCTCCGGGGGGAGTTCCTCGCGCAGGATCGACACCCCGATCGGATACAGCGAGAACGAGGCGCCGTGCATCACCCGCGCGACGATCAGCAGCGGCAGCGAGGTGGTGACCGCGGCCAGCACCGAGCCGGCGAGCACCACGGCCAGCACGATCAGCAGCACCTTTTTCTTGGTGTGCAGATCCGCCAGCCGCCCGATGAGCGGGGTGGTGGCCGCGGCGGCGAGAAGGTTGGCGGTGACCGCCCAGCTGACATCGACGGTGGAGGCGTTGAGCTGGCGTTCCATCACCCCGAGGATCGGCACCACCGCGGTCTGCAGTACGGCCACCGTCAGGGCCACCACGCTGAGCGCGGCCACCAGCAGTCCGGGCGAGGTCACGCCGCGACGTGCCTCGACACCCGTCACCGCGCATCCCTTCCGCAAGCCCTGAGGGGTTGATTATGTCGGCTAAGCATCTGTGCGAGGATTTCGGGGTGTTCCGGGCAGCCACGCACTTCTTCGCCGAGCACGATGGAATGTTCCATCCCACGGAGTCGGCGCTGAGCCGCTGGGGCAACGACTCGCTCAACGGCCCGGCCGTGGTGGGCCTGGCGGCCCGCTGTCTGGAACGCGAGTTCGGAGCCGAAGGTTTCCTGCCTACCCGGCTGACGGCGGATCTGTTCAAGGCCGCGCGCAAGGTCCCCACCCAGGTGCGCACCCGTCTGGTCCGCGACGGTCGACGGGTTCGCAGTTCCGAATGCGACGTCGTCCAGGACGGCACAATCGTGGCGCGCGCGACGATGGTTCAGTACCGGATGTCGGAACCACCTCCCGGCCAGGAATGGGTATCGACGGAGTCATTCAGCCCGCCCGACGGGGTGCAGGGCGCGGTGTATCTGGTCGGCAGCGACGGTGCCGGCTGGGGCGCGGCCGGCAGCGAGCATCAGAACGTCTCCCGCAAGCGGGTCTACCACCGCACCATCGAGGTGGTGATCGACGAGACCGCGAGCCCGTTCGTGCGCACGGTGGTCGCCGCTGAGGCGACCAGCCTGGTCACCAATCTGGGGACCCAGGGGATCGGGTACATCAACGGAGATCTGACCGTGGCCCTGTCGCGACTGCCGATCGGCGATTACATTGGGGTGCAGGCCAATTCGCATTGGACCTCCGCAGGCGTCGCGGTCGGTGACGCTACGCTGTTCGACGATATCGGGCCATTCGGAATCGGTATGGTCACCGCGATCGCCAACCCGGCAGCCCAGATCGACTTCGGTACTCCGGATCCGATACCCACACTTCGGGTCTGAGCGAGGGGAGGCCTCCATGCCCGAACGGGTGCTGATCAGCGCGGCGGAATTGACAGCGCTGGTGCGTGACGGCGACCGCCCGGCGATCCTCGACGTGCGCTGGCGACTCGATGCACCCGATGGCCGGCCCGCCTATCTGCAGGGCCACCTGCCCGGCGCTGTCTATGTGTCGCTCGACGACGACCTCAGCGACCACTCGGTCGCCGGTCGGGGCCGTCACCCGCTGCCGAGTGGGGTTGCGCTGCAGGAGGCGGCCCGCCGGTGGGGCGTATGCGAGGGCCAATCGGTGGTGGTGTACGACGACTGGAACCGGGCCGGCTCATCACGTGCGTGGTGGGTACTGACCGCGGCGGGCCTGCCCGATGTCCGCATCCTCGACGGCGGCCTGGCCGCGTGGGTGTCGGCCGGGGGAGTCCTGGAGGCGGGGCCGGTGACACCGCAGACCGGTGACGTCACGGTGGTACACACCGATCTCTATGCGGGTGCGCTGGCCACGCTGACCGCCGGGCAGGTGGCGGACGGCGCGGCGGCCACGGTGCTCGACGCCCGCGCACCGGAACGGTTCCGCGGCGATACCGAACCGGTGGATCCGGTGGCCGGACACATCCCCGGCGCGCACAACCTGCCGAGCACCTCGCTGCTGGCGGACGACGGAAGGTTCCTGCCCGATGCCGAGATCACCGCAATGCTGGCCGCCTGCGACCCCGGCGACTCGGTGGGCGTGTACTGCGGTTCCGGGGTCACCGCGTCTGTGGTGATCGCCGCGTTGAGTGCGGCCGGCGTGCAGGCTGCGTTGTTCCCGGGTTCCTGGTCGCAGTGGAGCGCCGAGGCGGACCGGCCGGTGGCCACCGGGGACTAGCGGGGTGCGTCAGTCGCGGACCCACACGGAGATGTAGCCGATCGGGATGCCGGTGCTACCGGCGATGCACTCCCGGGCGGCGAGTTCGACGGCGGCGCGCGTGGGCGCCTCGGTGCCGGCGCCGATCTCCGGGATGCGGATCGCCCAGACTCCGGCCCGGGATTCGATCTCGATCTCGAAGCACTGCCCGGCCATTGGGCGGACCACCCGGTGTGCCCGGTTGCTCCGGTAGGGCCGGCGCGATCCGGTACGTGTCATGTGACGGGTGGTCATACGGGCTCTCTCGAGGTATTTCAGGCCGTCATTAAAAATACTCCTGCCCCAGCGGCGATGCCAAATTGCTGCCCGCGGTGTTTGCCAGCCGATGCCGTTAGGCTGAGCACCGCTTGCGGAAAGGGGCAGCGATGGTGGGACGTATCGGCGGCGTGGCGCTTGCACTGGGTGTGGGTGGGGCGGTGGCCATCGGACTGGCCGCCCAGGCCTCGGCCGCACCGAGCGAGCCGTCGACACCGTCGGTGCGCGCCGCCGCCGCCGACACCGCGCGGTCGGCGACCGGACGGGTGACGA
>JAIOQK010000233.1 GCA_021413425.1 Mycobacterium sp. | reverse complement strand
AGTTCCGTTGGCGCTCAAGGACGTTTTCACCACCACCGACATGCCCACCACATGCGGATCGAAGATCCTCGAAGGGTGGGTCTCGCCGTATGACGCGACGGTGACCGCGCGGCTGCGGGCGGCCGGCATCCCGATCCTCGGTAAGACCAACATGGACGAGTTCGCGATGGGCTCCTCGACGGAGAACTCCGCGTACGGGCCCACCCGCAACCCGTGGGACACCGAACGGGTGCCCGGCGGCTCCGGCGGCGGCAGCGCGGCGGCACTGGCCTCATTCCAGGCGCCGCTGGCCATCGGGTCCGACACCGGCGGGTCGATCCGCCAGCCCGCCGCACTCACCGCCACCGTCGGCGTCAAACCGACCTACGGCACGGTGTCGCGCTACGGCCTGGTGGCCTGCGCCTCCTCGCTGGACCAGGGCGGCCCCTGCGCGCGCACCGTGCTCGACACCGCACTGCTGCACCAGGTGATCGCCGGCCATGACCCGCACGACTCCACCTCGCTGTTCGCCGCGATCCCCGATGTGGTGACGGCCGCCCGGGAGGGGGCAGGCGCCGACCTGAAAGGTGTCCGCATCGGTGTGGTCACGCAGTTGCGCAGCGGCGAGGGCTACCAGCCCGGTGTGCTGGCGTCGTTCAACGCCGCCGTCGACCAACTCAGCGCCCTGGGCGCAGACGTCACCGAGGTGGACTGCCCGAACCTGGACTACTCCCTGAGCGCCTACTACCTGATCCTGCCCTCGGAGGTGTCGAGCAACCTGGCCCGCTTCGACGCCATGCGCTATGGCCTGCGGGTCGGCGACGACGGCACACACAGCGCCGAGGAGGTGATGGCGCTGACCCGGGCCGCCGGATTCGGCCCGGAAGTCAAGCGGCGCATCATGATCGGCACCTACGCGCTGTCGGCCGGCTACTACGACGCCTATTACAACCAGGCCCAGAAGGTGCGAACGCTGATCGCCGCCGACCTCGAGCGCGCGTATGAGAGCGTCGACGTCCTGATCTCGCCGGCCACCCCGACGACGGCCTTCCGGTTGGGCGAGAAGGTCGACGACCCGCTGGCGATGTACCTGTTCGACCTGTGCACGCTGCCGCTGAACCTGGCCGGGCACTGCGGGATGTCGGTGCCCTCGGGGCTGTCGGAGGATGACAACCTGCCGGTCGGACTGCAGATCATGGCGCCCGCCCTGGCCGACGACCGGCTCTATCGGGTCGGTGCGGCCTACGAGGCCGCGCGCGGGCCGCTCCCCTCGGCGGTCTAGGAAGCGCTCCGTGTCCTGCCGTTACCGGGTTAGATAGAGCCCATGCGCATCGGAGTCCTCACCGGCGGCGGCGACTGCCCCGGCCTCAACGCCGTCATCCGCGCGGTCGTACGGACCTGCGACGCCCGCTACGGATCGTCGGTGGTCGGATTCCTCGACGGCTGGCGGGGTCTGCTGGAGAACCGGCGCATCCAACTCGAGAACGACGACCGCAACGACCGTCTGCTCGCCAAGGGCGGCACCATGCTGGGCACCGCCCGCACCAACCCGGAGAAGTTGCGCGCCGGCATCGACGACATCAAGGCGACGCTGGAGGACAACGGGATCGACGTGCTGATCCCGATCGGCGGCGAGGGCACACTGACCGCCGCGCACTGGCTCACCGAGGAGGGCGTCCCCGTCGTCGGGGTGCCCAAGACCATCGACAACGACATCGACTGCACCGACGTCACCTTCGGCCACGACACCGCCCTGCAGATCGCCACCGAGGCCATCGACAGGCTGCACAGCACCGCCGAGTCGCATCAGCGGGTGATGCTGGTCGAGCTGATGGGCCGCCACGCCGGCTGGATCGCGCTGAACGCCGGTCTGGCCTCCGGGGCGCACATGACGCTGATTCCGGAGCAGCCCTTCGATGTCGAGGAGGTGTGCCGGCTGGTCAAGCAGCGCTTCCAGCGCGGCGCCTCGCACTTCATCTGTGTGGTCGCCGAGGGCGCCAAGCCCGCCGAAGGCTCGATGCAGCTGAAATCCGGCGGCATCGACGAGTTCGGCCACGAGCGGTTCACCGGGGTGGCCCAGCAGCTGGCCTATGAGGTGGAGAAGCGCATCCGCAAGGAGGTCCGGGTCACCGTCCTCGGCCACATTCAGCGTGGCGGCACGCCGACCGCCTACGACCGGGTGCTGGCGACCCGGTTCGGGGTCAACGCCGCCGATGCCGCGCATGCCGGCGAGTACGGGATGATGGTGTCGCTGCGCGGGCAGGACATCGGCCGGGTGCCCCTGGCCGATGCGGTCCGCCAGCTCAAGCTCGTGCCGCAGAGCCGCTACGACGACGCGGCGGCGTTCTTCGGCTAGCTGCGCGACCGCGAGCAGACACTAACTCGCACATAACGGGCCTGCCGCGTGCGATTTTGCGTCTGCTCGGCGGGGGTCGACGCACGGCCCCATAGAATTCGCCGCATGACGACCGCCGCGACATCCGAACTGCTCGACTATGACGACGTCGTCGCGCGGTTCGACCCCGTCCTGGGTCTGGAGGTGCATGTCGAGTTGTCGACGGCGACCAAGATGTTCTGCGGTTGCCCGACCGATTTCGGCGCCGAGCCGAACACCCAGGTGTGCCCGGTGTGCCTCGGTCTGCCCGGGGCCCTGCCGACGCTCAACTCCGCGGCCGTTGAGTCGGCCATCCGGATCGGCCTGGCGCTCAACTGCGAGATCGCCTCGTGGTGCCGGTTCGCCCGGAAGAACTACTTCTATCCCGATCAGCCGAAGAATTACCAGATCTCCCAGTACGACGAGCCGATCGCGTTCGGCGGTCACCTCGAGGTCCCCCTCGAGGACGGCACCACCTTCCGGGTCGAGATCGAGCGCGCGCACATGGAGGAGGACACCGGCAAGCTCACCCACGTGGGTAGCGACACCGGCCGCATCCACGGGGCGACGACGTCGCTGCTCGACGTCAACCGGGCCGGGGTGCCGCTGATCGAGATCGTGACCAAGCCAATCGAGGGCGCCGGCGACCGTGCGCCCGAGGTTGCCCGCTCCTATGTGACCGCGCTGCGGGATCTCCTTCGCGCACTGGGAGTTTCGGACGTCCGGATGGATCAGGGTTCGTTGCGGTGCGACGCCAACGTGTCGCTGCGGCCGATCGGTCAGGCCGAGTTCGGCACCCGCACCGAGACCAAGAACGTCAACTCGCTCAAGAGTGTCGAGGTGGCGGTCCGTTACGAGATGCGCCGTCAGGCAGCGGTTCTCGATGCCGGTGCCAAGGTCCATCAGGAAACCCGGCACTTCCACGAGGACGGCTACACCTCACCGGGCCGCGACAAGGAGACCGCCGAGGACTACCGCTACTTCCCCGAACCCGATCTTGAGCCGGTGGCTCCGAGCGAGGAGTTGGTGCAACGACTGCGCGCCACCATCCCCGAGCTCCCGTGGCTGACGCGCAACCGGGTCCAGCAGGAGTGGGGGATCTCCGACGAGGTGATGCGCGACTTGGTCAACAACGGCGCGGTGGACCTGGTGACCGCCACCGTCGGCCACGGCGCCTCCAGCGAGGCGGCGCGGGCCTGGTGGGGAAACTTCCTGGTGCAGAAGGCCAATGAAGCGGGCGTGGATCTCGATGCACTGCCGATCAGCCCCGCGCAGGTCGCCAAGGTGATCGCGTTGGTGGACGAGGGCGCGCTGTCCAACAAACTGGCCCGCCAGGTGGTCGAGGGTGTGCTGGCCGGTGAGGGTGATCCCGAGCAGGTGATGGCCGGCCGGGGTCTGGCGATGGTGCGTGACGAGTCGCTGATCCAGGCCGCCGTTGATGAGGCCCTGGCCGCCAGCCCCGATATCGCCGAGAAGATCCGCGGCGGCAAGGTGGCTGCCGCCGGGGCGATCGTCGGCGCGGTGATGAAGACGACCAAGGGTCAGGCCGACGCGGCCAGGGTGCGTGAGTTGGTGCTGGCCGCCTGTGGGCAGAGCAGCTAGTTGCATCGCCTCAACTTCGGCGAGTTCGGCGGTTTGCTGGTGAAGTTTCGACAGCCATACCCTAGGCTTACCTTGCCGCCAATAGCCTGCTAATAGCACCAGTTCATGAACCGTATCCGTGGAAAGAAAATGGTGA
>JAIOQK010000232.1 GCA_021413425.1 Mycobacterium sp. | reverse complement strand
GCCGGGACGCCGGTCGCCACGGTGTCGATCTGGATGGGCATCCTGCTCACCGACCGGATGCGCCGCGCCTTCGGTGACAACGCCGAGGCGCTGGCCGGGTTCGCCGCGCACGCCGAGACCCCGCAGTTCACCGGTCGGCTGATCGACGCGCTCTATCGCGACCCGAAGCTGTCGGAACTGTCGGGGCACACCGTAATCGCCGCCGAACTCGCCGCGCGCTACGGCATCACCGACGAGGGTGGCCGCCGCCCGCCGTCGCATCGCGACGCACTCGGAGCGCCGCGGGAGCCGAGCTCCGTCGTCGTGCGATAGGCGGGTGCCGAGTTTTGTCGGCGGCCCGCAGTACTATCGAAAGTATGTTCGAATCACGGGATCAGGCAGGGCTGCTGGCGGAGATGGCCGTTGCCCAGCGCGATGAACGGATCGCCGTCGCTCGCAGGTTGTTCGCGGCGGGGCGGCTGTGTCAGCTTCGGATGGTCGATGTCGATGCCGCTGACCGGATGCAGTGGTGCATCGACAACTGGGAGGCAGTCGCGGCGGAGGTCGGTGCTGAGTTGGGTATCAGCCGGGCACGGGCGTCCGCGCAGATGAACTACGGACTCGAAATGCTTGAGCGGTTTCCGAAATTGGGCGCGGCCTTCGCCCGTGGCGAGGTCGACTTCCGGGTCATCACGGTGGTGATGTTCCGCACCGGTCTGGTCACTGATCCCGACGTCCTTGCCACGATCGACGCTCGGCTGGCGGTGGCCGCCCCGCGCTGGAATGCATCGTCGAGGGGCAAGATCGCCGAGATTGTTGATTGGTTTGTTCGCCAGCATGATCCGGCTGCGGAACGAGTCGCGCGATCCGCTGATTCGGATCGCCACGTCGAGATCAGTCCATCCCGGGATGGACTGGCGGAGTTCTGGGGTGTCGTTCGTGCGCCCGATGCCGCTGCGCTGGATCGCCGGCTTGACCAGCTGGCGGCAACAGTGTGCCGAGATGATTCACGGACGAAACGTCAGCGCCGTGCCGATGCGCTGGCCGCACTGGCCGCGGGGTGCTCGGCCATGGTGTGTGACTGCGGATCGTCGGAGTGCCCGGTCCCCGAATCCGATGCCGAGCCCGCCCAGGTCGTGATCCATATCCTGGCTGAGCAGGCGACGGTGTCCGGCGAGGGCACAGCCCCGGGATATCTGCCGGGTTACGGGGCGGTGCCGGCCGAGGCTATTCGGAAACTCGCCGCGCGAGCCCGGCTGCGCACGCTGACGCCCGCACACCAGTTGCGGGCTGAGCCGCGGTACCGTCCGTCCGCCGCACTGGCGGATTTCATCCGCGCCCGTGATCTGTGCTGCCGTTTCCCGGGATGTGACAAGCCGGCCGAGTTCTGCGATATCGACCACACCATCCCATGGGGCTTGGGCGGTCTTACTCATCCGTCGAATCTGTCACTGAAATGCCGTGCCCACCACCTCCTCAAGACCTTCTGGTGTGGTGAAAAAGGTTGGCGGGAAGTGCAATTCCCTGATGGCGCCATCGTCTGGACATCCCCGTCCGGGCGCACGTACACCACTACACCGGGCGGGGCCTTGTTCTTTCCGCAACTGGCCACCCCCACCGAGGAGACGGGCCGCGCGGCCCAGTCTGCGGACAGTTCAACACCGGGACGAACCCTGCTGATGCCCACCCGCCAGCGGACCCGCGCGGCCGAACGCGCCGCACGCATCGCCTGGGAACGCGGACTCAACGAAGCCCGTTGGGCCGCCGACCCTCCGCCGTTCTAGCCGGCGTTAATCCTCCTTGCGGATCAGCTGCTGCAGTGCCTTGCGGTCCTGCGCGAGCAGCTCCGCGATCCGGTCGGCGTTCACGTCAGCCACGATGATCTCGCCGACATCCTTGTTCACCGCGGTGAAGATGCCGTGTGCCTTCATCTTCTCGGTCTGATAGACGTTGTCCTCGGTCGGGGTGACGTAGTACACCGCCTCCGCCTTGAATCGGTGCACCAGCCACAGGTGGATCAGCGTCATCAGCCGCTTCTGGCGCAGCTTCGCCGAATACGTGTTCTGGTCGCGCACCGTCAGGATGCTGCGGCCGTGCCGGTCCTTGATCGGATCGAAGAGCACGTCGGCAAGCTTCTTGCCGTCGGAGTCGCCGAAGATGGCCAACTCCAGCACATCAGAGCCGGCGCGTCGCGGACGCAACTGCACCCGCAGCCGCTCACCGAGCTTGTAGTACTCGCTCCACAGCGCCAGCCAGTCCTCAAGCAGCTTCTTGGGCACCTCGGTCTGCACCAGGTGCTGGGTCTGGGTGGAACCCTTGCCCATCGACTTGGTGGTGGCGGTGCGTCCCGAAGACGCCGCCAATGCCGCGTCGCTGCGCGGGCCGCCGACGAGGGTCTGCGGCGTGCGGTAGGGCGACTCGATCAGACGCATCTTGCGCTGCAGTCGCGCCAGTGCCAGCATCCCGTCCTGACGTAGCGCGGTGGCGAACTCCTCGGCGGCCACGCCGTCGACCTGGTGACCGCCGTAGGTCATGAAGTTGAAGACGAAGCCCATCTTGCCGATTTCCTCGGGGAAGTCGCGCATCTGCTCGTCGGTCATCCCGGTGGTGTCCCAGTTGAACGACGGAGACAGGTTGTAGGCCAGCATCTTGTCGGGGTACACCGCATGGACGGCCTCGGCGAACTCCCGGGCGTCAGCCAGATCGGCGGTCTTGGTCTCCATCCACAGCACATCTGCGAACGGGGCCGCGGCAAGGGACTTCGCGATCGCGTACGGGATTCCGCCGCGAACCTGGTAGTAGCCCTCCGGGGTCCGGGCCAGCTCACAGTCCCACGGCGCGTCGACACCGAGTTCTGCGGCCTTGCGCTGCGCGACGTAGAGCGGCGCGGTCTTGGCGAATTCCACCCACTCGGCCGGCTTCATGGTCAGGGCCTCGCCTTCGCCCTCCTTGAACCGCAGCACATCGGCGACGGCGTTGCCGTAGGTGTCCAGTCCGGCGTCGTCCTGCCAGGCGTCGACGAACTGCGACTCGACCTTGTCGAACAGCGCGTCCAGCGACTGGTTGCGATCGGCGGCCCAGTTGGCGGCCGCCTCGTCGATCACCTTGGTGAATCCACGCCGGTCGAGCCAGGCGTCGGCCGCCGCGTACTCGCTGTCGGCCAGTGCGTAGAGCAGATGGCCGTTGAGTTCGGCCACACCCTTGGAGTGCAGGCGGCGCAGCATGGCCAGGAAGCAGGACTTGTACGGCGGGACGGTCACGTTGGTCACCCCGAGCAGGAACGGCTGATCGCGTTCGTCGGCCCGGCCGTCGATGAGGTTGGCGGCTTCTGCGTCCGTGCGGGCGACGATGATGCCGGGCACCTTCATGATGTCGAGCTGGAAGCGCGCGGTGTTGAGACGCTTGATCTGCTCATCGGACGGCACCAGCACCTTGCCGCCCTGGTGACCGCACTTCTTGGTGCCGGGCCGCTGATCCTCGATGTGATAGCCGGTGACACCGGCTTCGACGAAGCGCCGGATCAGATTGCGCACATGCGGATCACCGCCATGCCCGGTGTCGGCGTCGGCGATGATGAACGGCCGGTAGTCAACCGCCGGTGTGGCGGCCCGCTGCTCGTCTGTCATCTGCATCCGCAGGAACTGCTGGTTGCGGTCGGCGGTGAGCAGCGCCCGCACCAGTCCGGCCGCCTCGTCGGGAACCTGGCTCAGCGGGTAGCTGGCGAGATCGGGGCCCGGATCCTCGTTGGTGGAGCCCTTGGCCGAGGTGGCCCACCCGCCGAGGTAGATGCCCTCGATGCCGCAGCGCTTCATCGTGACGGCCTGCCCGGGGGAGTACGGTCCGAAGGTGGTGATCGACTTGTGCTGGCCGAACAACTCACGCAGCCGCGCGTAGAACGCCTCCGACGCCTCCCGTGCCACCGTGTAGTCCACGCCGATCGTTCCGCGCTGCTCGACCACCTGGCGGGCGGTGTAGAGCCGCGTGATCCCGGTGAACCGCGGGCTGTCGAAATACCGCTGGGTCTCGGCCACCTCGTGGTCGAAATCCGTAGCTGTTGCGGCGTCCGCTTCGATGGTGGACATGGTCGTCACGCTCCTCGTCAAGCCGGTGTTGGCGATACCTTCATCTAAGCCCCCGCCACCTGATTATCCCGAGGCGGGGTGCTGCGGTGCGGGTAGCTTGCTCATCAGGCGGATTGCCGGCGGGGAGAGGCGGCAGGTGCACAGCGATTGCGGGTGGCCCGGGCGGTGACCTTCTACGACGATCCGCCGCACAGGACCGCGGGCCTGGTGCTGCTGACCATCATCGGCGTCCTGGCCACCCTCGTCTTTCTGCTGTTCCGCGGGGATCTGTCGGCGACGACCACGCTGACGGTGGAATCCGGCCGGTCCGGCCTGGTGCTGGATCGCGGCGCGAAGGTCACCTATAACGGGGTGGCGATCGGCCGGGTCAGCGCTATCGAGATCGTGCAGCGCGACGGTGTCCCCTCGGCGGTTCTCACCGCTGAGGTCGGATCCCAATATCTGGCGGTCATGCCGGCCAATGTGCGCGCGGACGTGCGGGCGTCGACCATCTTCGGCAATAAGTACCTCGATTTCACCGCGCCGCGAAACCCATCGCCGCAACGTATCTCGAGTGCTGACGTGGTTACCGCCACCAGTGTCACCACGGAGTTCCAGACGCTGTTCGAGACGGTCACCGGTATCGCCGAGAAGATCGACCCGGTGAAACTCAATCTCACCCTGTCCGCGGCCGCCGAGGCGTTGACCGGCCTGGGCCGGAAGTTCGGCAAGTCACTGGCCGACGGCAACGCGATCCTCGCCGACCTCAATCCCCGGCTTCCGGCCCTGCGCGAGGGTGTGCGTGGTCTTGCCGACTTCGCCGACATCTACACCGCGGCCGGCCCCGATCTGTGGGACGGCCTGGACAACTCGCTGACTCCCGTCGGCACGCTCACCACCCAGCAGCGCGACCTCGATGCGGCCCTGCTGGCGTCAATCGGGTTCGCCGACATCCCGACCACGACGGTGGCCCGCGGTGCGCCGCATTTCATCCGCGTCGCCGCTGATCTGGTGCCGTCCTCGCGCCTGCTCGACACCTATAGTCCGGAACTGTTCTGCCTGATCCGCAACACCGGCCAGGTGGTCCCCGCCGCCCTGGCCGCCTTCGGCGGCAACGGGTACTCGCTGGCCACCAGGACCAGCCTGGTCGGAGCACCCAACCCCTACATCTATCCGGACAATCTGCCCCGGGTCAACGCCCGTGGCGGCCCCGGGGGCGCCCCGGGATGCTGGCAGCCGCTCACCCGCGACTTCTGGCCGGCGCCGACTCTGGTGGCCGATACCGGAGCCTCACTGGCGCCGTACAACCACCTGGAGTTGGGTCAACCGCTGCTGACCGAATACGTGTGGGGACGTCAGGTCGGGGAGAACACCATCAACCCCTGATCCGCCGGCACCGCGGCGGGATCGGGCACCGGCACGACATCCGGCGCGGGGACCGCCTCGACCGGAGCGACCTCGGGCGCGGGGGCGGCCTCGACCGGTAGCACCTCCGGTGCGGGCATGGGCTCGACCGGCGCAGCCTCGGGGGCCGTCAGGTCGACCGGCGTGGGCGGTGCGGCGAGCGGATCAACGGCCGCGGGCGCCTCGGGTTGCAGCTCGCGGGCCTGCACCGGCAAAAACATGTGCCGGCTGAACTGAGACTGGTAGGCACCGCCGCCGCCCACCCGGACACCGGCGCCGCCCTCACCACTGGACACCGGGGTGCCGTCGGGCAGGGTGACGGCCGCGTGGCCGCTGTTCCAGCCGATCACCACCGAGTTCGGCGCGGTCCCGTAGTGGAACCCGCGGGCGAGCAGTGCGGACTCCATGTTGCCGGTGTTGAACCGGCTACCGAACGCCGGCCGCCCGGACGCCACATTGGCGACCCAGGAGGCCAGACCGGAGCAGTCCGTGCCCGCCGGTGTGTCTCCGCCGGAAACGTACGGCGTGCCGGAGACCTGACTGACAAGCGACAACAACGCTGCAAGAGCAAACATGGGATGAAACGCTAACAACACCGATGTGATTAGCCCAAAGTCTGTGGTGTGTCTCACTTTTTCGAATTTCGCGTATTCGGTAACAAAAGAAAACAATTGCACTGCAATCACATTCGTATTCACAAACTCGAAGGTGATGCCGAATAGCCTTGTCAATCAGGGTTTTCAGCATCGTGACAGCTGGCGAATCATGCATCCCGATGCCGGCTCACGGGTTGGTAACGCCCGCGGGTGCGCGTCGTCGATTTCGCTATTGCCGATACCGTCGTAATCGGCATCCGGCAGGATGGCGATATGCGCGAATACCTGAAGTTCTATATCGACGGCCGGTGGGTTGATCCGGTCGAATCCCGCGTTTTGGACGTCGAGAACCCGGCAAATGAGCAGACCTGTGGACGAATCGCGATCGGAACCTCCGCCGACGTCGACAAAGCCGTGAAAGCCGCCCGCTCAGCGTTCACAGCGTGGTCCCAGAGCACTCGCGAGGAACGCCTGGACCTGCTGCAGGCCCTGCTGGCCGAGTACCAGAAACGCTCCGGTGATCTCGCCGAGGCGGTCACCGAGGAGATGGGCGCACCGCCGGCGCTCGCGTCCGGGCCGCAGGTGCAGATGGGGGTGGGCCACCTGGCGACGGCCATCGACGTGTTGAAGAACTTCGCCTTCGAGCAGTCGCGCGGTGCCACCCTGGTGGTCAAGGAACCCATCGGCGTGTGCGGGATGATCACGCCCTGGAACTGGCCGCTGAACCAGATCGCCTGCAAGGTGTTTCCGGCGCTGGCCGCCGGCTGCACCATGGTGCTCAAGCCGTCGGAGGTGGCCCCCTTCTCCGGACAGATCTTCACCGAGATCATCGACTCCGCGGGTGTGCCCGCCGGCGTCTACAACATGGTGCACGGCGACGGCCCGGGCGTGGGTGCGGCGCTGTCCAGTCATCCCGGCATCGACATGGTGTCGTTCACCGGTTCGACGCGGGCTGGAATTGAGGTGGCGCGCAATGCCGCTCCGACGGTCAAGCGCGTCACCCAGGAACTCGGCGGTAAGAGCCCGAATATCGTCCTCGACGACGATGCCTTCGCCCAGAGCGTGGCGGGCGGTGTGATGGCGATGATGCTCAACACCGGCCAGAGTTGCAACGCGCCCTCGCGCATGCTGGTGCCGCGGGATCGGATGGACGAGGCCGTCGCTGTCGCGCGGGCCACCGCCGAACAGGTCAAGGTCGGCGACCCCGGCGACGCCACGGCGATCGGCCCGGTGGCCTCGCGGGCGCAGTTCGACAAGATTCAGCGCCTGATCCAGGCCGGTATCGACGAGGGCGCACAGATGGTCACCGGCGGCCCCGGACGGCCCGACGGTCTGAGCACCGGCTACTACGTGCGGCCCACGGTGTTCGCCGACGTCCGCAACGATATGACGATCGCCCGCGAAGAGATCTTCGGCCCGGTGCTGTGCATCCTCGGCTACGGCGACCTCGACGAGGCGGTCGAGATCGGCAATGACACCGACTACGGATTGTTCGGCTATGTGTCCGGTGCGGACACCGAGACGGCCCGCGCGGTCGCGCGGCGGATCCGAGCCGGGACGGTGGCCATCAACCATGCGCTGGACATCAACGCTCCGTTCGGCGGCTACAAGCAGAGTGGCAACGGTAGGGAGTGGGGCGAGTTCGGCTTCCACGAGTTCCTGGAGACCAAAGGAATCGTCGGCTACGGCAACTAGTCGAGCCTGATTTCATGCGGGTTCTCCTCCAGCGCGTCACCTCGGCGTCGGTCACGGTGGACGGCGAGGTGGTGGGTGCCATCGGGCCGGGACGTCAGGGATTGCTTGCCCTCGTCGGCGTCACCCACAGCGATGACGCGGCCGTGGCCCGGCGGATGGCCGAAAAGCTCTGGCAGCTCAGGATTCTCGACGATGAGCGCTCCGCGTCCGATGTCGGTGCACCGATCCTGGTGGTCAGTCAGTTCACCCTGTACGCCAACACCGTGAAGGGCAGGCGGCCGTCCTGGAACGCCGCCGCGCCCGCAGCGGTGGCCGAGCCTCTGGTGACGACGTTCGCCGGTGCGCTGCGCGAACTCGGCGCTGAGGTGGCGACCGGTGTCTTCGGGGCACACATGGACGTTGAACTGGTCAACGACGGCCCGGTGACCGTACTGCTGGAACTGTGACGGGCTACCAGATGGAGAAGTCGGTCGAGCCGATGCCGCTGCCGGTCAGGTTGGCGTAGTTCATGTAGATCGGGTTCTGCGCGTACGGCGCGTTACCGGTGTTGATCAGACCGCTGGCGATCACGGGCGTGCCGCGGGGAGCGCTCTGAGTCGTGTAGGTGTAGAGCAGCGTCGTGCCATCCATGGCATAGACCCTGATGACGGTTCCCGCCGGGAGATCCTGTCCCGCCACCGAACCGGCGGGGGCGTTCGCCAGGGCCAGCGTGCCGTACACGCCGCCGGAGTCGATGATCGCACCGGCGTTGGTCTGGGGGGCGCCGTTGACACTCACCTTCACGAAGGCATCGGGTGCGCCGGGCAGTGACACCCGGGTGGGCAGCGGATTGGGGCCGAAGACCATCACCCCGCCCAGGCCGAGGGGCAGCAGGCCCTGGAAGATCAGCACACCGTTGCTGAGTTCACCCGGCAGTGTGGCGTTGGCGATCGGTGCGGGGCCGGGGCCCGCTGTGTTGGCGCCGACACCCAGGATGCCGTCTGCGCCCCACGAGAAGTAGTCGGTGAAATCCACGACGCTGTCGGGGTATTCGTCGTTGTTGGTCACGACGTTGACCAGACCGGTGTCGGTCACCGCACCGCCGCCGAAGTCGACGGGAATCTCGTAGGTCTCGTAGTGGTAGCACAGTCCGCCGCTGAAGCAGCTGTCGCCGCTTCCCACCGGCGTGAGTTGATCGAGATTCGGCACCGCGCTCGGCAGCACGACGATGCCGGAGGCTCCGGTGTCGATGAGCAGCGGCACCCGCGCGCCGTTATTGATCGACACATTGGCCACCGGCTGGGTGCTCGCCTTGACCTGCAGTGGCACGACGGCGTAGACGGTGCCGTCGGCGCGGGCCGCGGCGATCAGTTGTGTGGTGGCCGCCGCGGCGTCGGGCGCGCCGAGGAGGCCCACGATCGGCACGAAGAGATCAGCGACGCTGAGCGACAGTTGCGAGATGTTGGTCAACCAGGTGTTGACGATGAGGTTGGTCTGGGCGACCTGCGCGATGATCGGGATGCCCGCGGTCGCCGCGAGGAACTCCTGGGCCCCCGGGTTGGTCACCTGCCAGAGGTTCAGCGACAGCGCCGCACCGGCGAGGAAGATCTGCGGGACGACCGCAGCCAGGCCGGCCAGGACGTTGCCCTGACCCCAGGTGCCCGCCTGCAGCACCTGGCCGGCGGCGGCCATCTCATCCAGAGATCGGGTGACGGCCAAGCCTGGAATGATCGGCGTGGCGGGCAGCCAGGACTCCATATTGGGCGCCGGATCGGCTGCCGGCAGCGGCACCACCGCGGCCGGGGCGGATGATCCGGACGGCTCCGGAGTCGGGACGGCGACGGTGGGCGCATCCACCTCACGAGTGGCCACGGCGGCCGCCCGGACCGTCCGGCGGGCCGGGGCGGCGGTAGCTGCGGCGGGCGCGGGTACGGCAGGTTTGCTGTCGCCGGTGTCAGCGGCGGCCGGGGAGGGCACGCTGCGACCGCCCCGGGTTGCCGCCTTCTTGACGCTCGTCGAGGTGGACCGGGTCGGGCCGGCGGTCGCCGGCGCAGAGGTCGAGGCGTTATCCGAGTTCGTCGTGGCAGAGCCGGCGTCACCGGCGTCGGCGAACGCCATGGCCGTGCCGCTCATCACCCCAACCCCCAGGCCGAGCGTCACGGCACCGGCGCCCAGCCAGGCGTAGGGCTGGATGCGGCGTCGCCGGTAGCGCACTGCTCGGGACACGGTTACCCCCAGGGGATCGAGTTTGCTGGACTTCTCATAGGTTTTTATCATACTTTTCTCAGGTGCCCACTATCTGTACGCTCGGGTTCGACACTGACAGTTCGACGTACGCCCAGATGTGGCCCGCCCTGCACACATGGCCACCTCATGTTACGTTCGGCCGTCTCTATATGACTCCGGCAACGGTCGGGGCAGGCGGAAGGTAGGCAGCAATGTCGGTCATCGACGAAACCCCGGGTGTCGCGTCGGGTCCGCGGTACTGGACGCGCCGCGGTCTGGCAATCGCCGGATTCGCGCTGGTAGCGGGCGCTGTGCCGCTTGCGATGCTGGCCTCGCCGTCAGGTAGCACCCCGACGGTTCTTGCCGACTGCGCCATCGGCTGGGTGTGGGACCCGGGCATCCTCAACTGCGTGCCCTACGTCGATCCGGTGCTGGGGCCCGTTGGTCCGGTCGGGGTCGGTGGCGTCATCGGTCCGGTCGGTGTCGATCCGATCCTGGGCCCGGTCGGCCCCGTGGGAGTCGGTCGCCGGTAATCGCGTCGGGCTTGCGGCGCGGGGCGATGTGCCTTCGTGAGCAGCGCAGCGGCCGGGGCAGGGCGGTTCGCCCCCAGTCCGTCGGCTGATCTGCACATCGGCAATCTGCGCACCGCGGTGCTGGCCTGGCTGTTCGCCCGGTCAACCGGCCGGCGCTTCCTGGTCCGTATCGAGGACCTCGATGACCGCACCCATGACGACGTCGCGCAGCGGCAACTGGCCGACCTCGCCGCCATCGGTGTCACCTGGGACGAGCAACCGCAGTGGCAGTCGGCGCACCGGCAGCGCTACGACGATGTGATCGATGGGCTCACCGCGCTTGGTCTGACGTACGAGTGTTATTGCAGCAGAAGGGAAATCCTGACCGCCCCGCGCGCACCGCACGCCCCGGAGGGGGCCTACCCCGGCACCTGCCGGGATCTCGGAGACACTGAGCGCGCGGACAGACGGGCGGCCGGCCGCCCGCCGGCGTTGCGGCTGCGATCCGATACCGCTGAATTCACCGTCGGTGACCTGCTGCACGGCGACTACACCGGCGTGGTGGACGACTTCGTGCTTCGCCGCGGCGACGGGGTGGCCGCCTACAACCTGGCCGTCGTGGTCGATGACGCGGCCTCGGGCGTCGACCAGGTGGTGCGCGGGGACGACCTGCTGGCCTCTTCGCCGAGGCAGTCCTACCTGGCCTCGTTGCTGGGCTATCCGCAGCCGATCTACGCCCACGTTCCGCTGGCGCTGAACGCGCAGGGTACGCGGCTGGCCAAACGCGACGGCGCGGTGACGCTCGACGAGCTCGGCGCCCCGCGGGCACTTTCCCTCATCGCCGAGTCATTGGGCGCGCCGGGAGCCGGCATGGCCGATCTGCTGGAGAGCTTCGACCCCGCCGCGATGCCCCGCGAGCCCTGGATTTACTCCTAGCCCGCTGGCCGTAGGCTCCTCACGGTGCGATTCGCGTTCAAGACTTCACCGCAGAACACCACCTGGGCCGACATGCTGGCGGTGTGGCGGGCAGCCGACGACATCGACGTCTACGAGTCCGGCTGGACCTTCGATCACTTCTATCCGATCTTCTCCGATCCGACCGGGCCGTGCCTGGAGGGCTGGACCACGCTGACCGCGCTCGCGCAGGCCACCACCCGGCTGCGGCTGGGCACCCTGGTGACCGGCATCCACCACCGCCACCCCGCGGTGCTGGCCAACATGGCCGCGGCGCTGGACGTCATCTCCGGAGGCCGGCTGGAACTGGGGATCGGCGCGGGTTGGAACGAGGAGGAGTCGGGTGCCTACGGCATCCAACTGGGCACCATCACCGAACGCTTCGACCGCTTCGACGAGGCCTGCCAGGTGCTGATCGGGCTGCTCAGTCGGGACACGGTCGACTTCGACGGCCGGTTCTTTCAGCTCAAAGGCGCCCGCAACGAGCCCAAGGGCCCGCAGCGTCCGCACCCGCCGATCTGTATCGGCGGCAACGGGGAGAAGCGCACCCTGCTCATCACCGCCAAATACGCCCAGCACTGGAACTTCGTCGGCGGCACCCCGACGGAGTTCGCCCGCAAGCGCGACGTCCTCAAAGCGCACTGCGCCGACGTCGGCCGCAATCCCAAGGACATCATGCTGTCGGCGCACATCCGGCTGAGCCCGGATCACAACTACCGGGCGGTCGTGGAGGACGCCATCGCCCTGGGTGCCGAAGGGCTCGACCTGGCGATCGTCTATCTGCCGGTGCCGTTCGACCCGCGCATCATGGAGCCGCTGGCCGAGACCATCCGGGACTCCGGGCTGTGGCGGCCGGCGTCGTGATGCGTTGGAGCTAGGCGCTTTTCTTACGCCACCGCTCCTCGTAGGCCGCGTCGTCGGGCTTGGTCTCGATCATCGCTTTGTCGCGGCGGATGACAGATCGCAAGGTGAGTGCCAGCAGCACGATGAGGGCGGCGCTGCCGAGGATGATGAACAACGTGGTGTAGCTACCGGTTTGCATTGGCAGACCCCTGATCAAATCTGATGGGGGGCGGTGACGCGTCCGCGGCCCGACCCCGCTGCACTCATGATGGGAGCAGGGGTCAGCCTTTCGCAGGCTAACGACGTAACGCGTTTATGACGTAAGTCGTGAAATGGTGCAGGCGGCTAGAAGCCGAAGCGCATGAGCTCGTCACGGGTGACGAGGCGTTCGTGCTTGGCGGGGAACTCGCGGCTCTTCACGGGGTGGCGCAGCAGCGACCAGGCGATGCGTCCGGCACGCGAGAGCGCCATCGGGTTGGGGATCGGGTTGAGAAACACCAAACTCTCTCCTGTGGTCGACGACGTTGGCAACCGAGTGGCCACTCTAACGCGGCCATGCAATTCCAGCAATTAAATCCCGGTCACAATCAGAATGCGCGAAGGCGCGCCGACGCTGCTGAGTTGTTACAGAAGTGACTAGCGTTGCGGGGCTGCTGTCGGGGCGATCGGCGCGGGCAAAGCTGAGTGGCCCATCAGGAAGCGGTCCACCCCGGCCGCGGCGGCCCGGCCCTCGGCGATCGCCCAGACGATCAGCGACTGCCCGCGGCCCATGTCGCCGGCTACGAACACCCCCTCGACGGTGGTCTGGAAGTCACCGTTGCGGGCGATGTTGCCGCGGTCGGTGAGTTCTACGCCCAGCTCAGAGACCAGGCCGGGGCGCTCCGGGCCGACGAAGCCCATGGCCAGCAGCACCAGATCGGCGCCGAGTTCGAAGTCGGTGCCCTCGACCTGCTCGAAGCGGCCGTCGCGCATCTCGACCTCGTGCGCGCGCAATCCGGTGACGTGGCCGTCGGCGCCCATGAAGCGCTCGGTGTTGACCGAGAACACCCGCTCGCCGCCCTCTTCGTGGGCTGAGGACACCCGGTACATCAGCGGGTAGGTCGGCCACGGGGTGACGTCGGCGCGGTGCTCGGGGGGGCGCGGCATGATCTCGAACTGGTGCACGCTGCGGGCACCCTGGCGCAGCGCGGT
>JAIOQK010000159.1 GCA_021413425.1 Mycobacterium sp. | reverse complement strand
TATGACCGCCGCCGCCATCGCCGCGGCGACCGCGCTCACCCTGTCGGCGTGTTCGACGGCCACCAAGGAGTCGACGGAGAAGAAGACCTCCGCGGAGGCCACCACCTCGGCCGCCACCACCTCCGCCGCGGCGGCCGCCAGTGGCCCGGTCGGCGCGGGCTGCGCGGGCTATGCGGCACAGGTCCCCACCGGACCCGGCTCGGTTGAAGGTCTGGCCAAGGATCCGGTCGCGACCGCCGCGGGCAACAGCCCCGTGCTGACCACGCTGGCAAGCGCGCTGTCGGGCAAGCTGAACCCGAACGTCAACCTGGTCGAGACCCTCAACGGTGGCGAGTTCACCGTCTTCGCGCCCACCGATGACGCCTTCGCCAAGATCGACCCGGCGACCATCGAGACGCTGAAGACCGATTCGGACCTGCTGACCTCGATCCTGACCTACCACGTGGTCGCGGGCCAGGCCGATCCGGCCGCTGTGGTCGGCGAGCACACCACGGTTCAGGGTGGAAATCTCACCGTGACCGGCTCGGGCGACGCCCTGAAGGTCAACGACGCGGGTGTGGTCTGCGGTGGCATCAAGACCGCCAACGCCACGCTGTACCTGATCGACACCGTGCTGATGCCGCCGGCCGCGCCCGCGCAGCCGACCGGCTCGATGTCCGAGATGCCGATGACCTCGGCCACTCCGACGCCGTAGTACGCACGACGTAGAAGAGCGCCTCGAGCAGGCGCGGAACCGCTTGGGAAACAAGCGATTCCGCGCCTGCTCGTTGCGTTGATACAGGCGTGATGAGCGTCACCGCAATCCGGCCCATCCGAGCGGTGGTCCGCATCGAATGTTCCATGAGCGCGCCGAACGAGCGCGACGTGAAGGGACGTTTAATGTCGACCACGTTTACACCCCGGGCCATCGCCGCAGCCGCAGCAGTGGCCGCCACGGGGCTGTCACTGGCCGGGGCCCCCATCGCCGCTGCCGACATGCACCTGGTGGGTCCGGGTTGCGCTGCGTATGCCCAGCAGAACCCCGTCGGACCGGCGTCGGTCGCCGGATTGGCGCACTCCCCGCTGAGTGTCGCCGCCGCCGACAGCCCGGTTCTCAACACGCTGGCCGCCGCGATCTCCGGCGGGCTCAACCCGGCGGTGAACCTCGTCGAGACCCTCGACGGCGGTCAGTTCACCGTGTTCGCGCCCACCGACGACGCCTTCGCCAAGATCGACCCGGCGACCATCGAGTCGCTCAAGACCGACGCCGGTCTGCTGACCGCAATCCTGACCTACCACGTGGTGCCCGGGCAGGCCGGACCCGATCAGGTCGTCGGCACACACACCACCGTCAACGGCGCCACGGTGACCGTCAGCGGCGGCGGTGACGCGGTGAAGGTCAATGACGCGAACGTCGTCTGCGGTGGCATCAAGACCACCAACGCGACGGTCTACCTGATCGATTCGGTGCTGCTGCCGCCGGCCGGCTAGCCGCGAGACACTCGGCTGGTCCGCGCGGGTGCGCGCACCGAACCCGGCCGGCCGCGGCGGCGTGCTTCTCCTTCACGCCGCCGCGGTCGGCTCCCCTAGGGCACCATGATCGCCATGCCCCCAAACGTGCTGTGGTTGCGCCGCGATCTTCGGCTGCGCGATCTTCCCCCGATGCTCGAAGCCGGCGCCGGCGGCGCCGAGGTGCTGGCCTGCTTCGTCCTCGACCCACGGCTGGAAGCGTCCGCCGGGGCGCCCAGGATGCAGTTTCTGGGCGACTCGCTGCGCGAACTCACCTCCGCTCTCGACGGACGGCTGCTGATCACCCGCGGCACACCGCAGGACGTCCTGCCACGGATCTGCGCGGCGACCGGGGCCACCGCCGTACACGTCTCCGCCGATCTCAGCCCGTTCGGGGTGCGCCGCGACGCGGCCGTGGGTGCGGCACTGGAGTCCCGCGGGATCAGTCTGTCGGCGACCGGGTCGCCCTATCTGGT
>JAIOQK010000158.1 GCA_021413425.1 Mycobacterium sp. | reverse complement strand
CAGGTCAAGCTGATCGCCGAACCCTGGGATATCGGCGAAGGTGGCTACCAGGTGGGTAACTTCCCCGGTCTGTGGACGGAATGGAACGGCAAATACCGCGACACGGTCCGCGACTACTGGCGCGGAGAGCCCGCCAGCCTGGGTGAATTCGCCTCCCGCCTGACCGGATCCTCCGACCTCTACGAGGCAACCGGTCGCCGGCCCAGTGCCAGCATCAACTTCGTCACCTGTCACGACGGCTTCACCCTGGCCGATCTGGTGTCCTACAACGACAAGCACAACGAGGACAACCGCGAGGACAACCGGGACGGGGAGAATCACAACCGGTCCTGGAACTGCGGGGTGGAAGGCCCCACCGAGGACCCGGAGATCATCGAGTTGCGACACCGGCAGATGCGCAACATCATGGCCACCCTGATGATCTCCCAGGGCACCCCGATGATCAGCCACGGCGACGAGGTGGGACGCACCCAGCGCGGCAACAACAACGGCTACTGCCAGGACAACGAGATCACCTGGATCGACTGGGATGGCGCCAACCAGTACGCCGACATTCTGGAATTCACCCGCAAGATGACCGCACTGCGTGTCGATCACCCGGTTTTCCGGCGCCGGCGCTTCTTCGACGGCAGGCCGTCGACGAGCCCCCACCAGATGCGTGACATTTACTGGCTCACCCGCGACGGCGTCGAGATGACGTCCGACGACTGGCACTCGGGTATCAAATCCGTGGCGGTGGGCCTCAACGGCGAGGCACTGCGCGAACCTGACGCTCGCGGCGAGCACATCATCGACGATTCGTTTCTGCTGTGCTTCAACGCCCACGCCTACGCGGTGGACTTCGTCATACCTGAGACCCCCTATGCGCGGGAATGGCTGGCCGTCATCGACACCTTCCACCCCCAAGGCGACACCGCGCAACAGGTGGCGGCCGGAGGCACATTCACCGTCCAGGGCCGGTCGGTGGTCGTGCTTCGAAAGACCGGCTAGCGGCGCGGCGATCCGCTCAGGACCGTCCTAGGTCAGGTAGCGGTAGGCGGGCGACCCGGGTTCCAGAGCTTCGACCTGTAATCCCGAGCTGTCCATTCGTTCGCGTAAGCCCTCGTACCCGGCGGCAGAGCCGAGTTCGATGCCGACCAGTGCCTCGCCGGTCTCGCGGTTGTTGCGCTTGACGTACTCGAACAGCGTGATGTCGTCATTCGGCCCGAGCACCTCGTCGAGGAAGCGCCGCAGCGCGCCCGGTTCCTGGGGGAAGTCCACCAGGAAGTAGTGCTTGAGACCCAGGTGTACCAGAGAACGCTCCAGCACCTCGCCGTAGCGCGACACGTCGTTGTTGCCACCGGAGATCAGGCACACCACCGTCGAGCCGGGCTCCACCCGGGTCTCGAGCAGTCCCGCCACCGAGAGCGCACCCGCCGGCTCAGCGATGATGCCCTCGTTCTGATAGAGCTCGAGCATCGCCGTGCAGACCGCGCCCTCATCGACGGTGGTGACCGACACCATGTCACCGGCCGCCGCCAGCGTCTGGAATGTCAGCGCACCGGCCTGTCTGACCGCCGCGCCATCGACGAACTGGTCGACGTGTTCCAGCGGGACCGGTTTCCCCGCGGCGAGCGCGGCGATCATGGCGGCCGCCCCGGCCGGTTCCACTCCCAGCACGGCGGTGTTGGCGGTCCGCTCGGCCAGATAGGTGGTGACCCCGGCGATGCAGCCTCCGCCGCCGACTCCGACGACGACCAGGTCGGGCTCGGTGCCCAGTTGCTCGAGGATCTCCAACGCGATCGTTCCCTGACCGGCGATAGTGCGCGGGTCGTCGTAGGGCGGCACCAGGGTGGCGCCCGTGCGAGCGACGTCGTCCATCGCCGCGGCGGCGGCATCGTCGTAACTTGCACCGCCGACGATGAGTTCGATGAAGTCGCCTCCGTGGTAGCGGATCCGGTCGCGCTTCTGCTTGGGGGTCTTGCCTGGAACGTAGACCCGGCCGTGCACCTGCATCGACCGGCAGGCCAACGCGAAACCTTGGGCGTGGTTACCCGCTGAGGAACACACCACCCCCGCCTTTAGTTGCGTCTCACTGAGCTGAGACAGCAGGTTGTAGGCGCCTCGGATCTTGTAGGACCGCACGGTTTGCAGGTCCTCGCGCTTGAGGTAGACCTGCGCGCCGGTAGCTTCCGAGAGCCGGTCGCAGTGCTCCAGCGGGCTGCGCTGCACCACCGCAGCGATCCGCACGGCAGCCGCATCGACGTCGGCCGCCGTCACCGGGGCCGGCAGGCCCTCCCGGCTCAGTTCGGCAGTCACCGTTCAATGGTGCCACCGGAACCGGGAAATCAGTGAATCGGGGTCAGCACGAACACCGGGATCTCCCGATCGGTTTTGCGCTGGTAGTCGGCGTAATCAGGCCAAACCTCCACCGCACGCCGCCACCAGCGGGCCTTCTCCTCGCCGAACACCTCGCGCGCCTCGAAGTCGCCGGCAGCGGGGCCGTCCTGCAATTCCACCCGCGGATGCTTGACGATGTTGTGATACCAGACGGGGTTCTTGGGAGCCCCGCCGAGCGAGGCGACTACCGCGTATTCGCCGTTGTGCTCCACCCGCATCAGCGGCGTCTTGCGCAGCTTGCCGGTCTTGGCACCGACGGTGGTCAGCAGGATCACCGGCTTGCCCTTGAGTTCGGTGCCCTCTGTGCCGCCGGAGGCCATGTATAACTCGGCGTTCTCGCGCGCCCAGTCCGACGTACTCGGTTCGTAGTCTCCGGTCAGCGGCATATCGTCAGCCTAATCCTCAGCCGCCGAGGCAGCCCGGACCCAGCAGGGCCTTCAGGTCTCCCATCAGCGCCGACGACAATGTCACCCGCAGGGACTGGTCGAGTTCCAAGGTGGTGATCCGGTCACCGCTGATAAGTCGTAGATGCACCTGCGCGGTTCCGGGGTGACGGGCCAGTACCTGCTTGAGCGCGGTGACCTTGTCCAGGGTGCACTGGCGGGTGGGCAGGCTCACTGCCAGTGGCCGGTTGGGTTGGGCACGGGAGAAGTCGGGGATCACCAGATCATTGACGAGCAGACTGATGCGGTCATCCTGGATTCGTACCTTGCCGCCGACGATGACCACCGTGTCATCGGCGACTTCACCTCCGAACAGAGAATACGTCTGCGGGAAGAGCATCACCTCGATACCGCCCGTGAGATCCTCCAGTTGCGCAGAAGCCCAGGGCATTCCGCTCTTGTTGACCCGGCGGTTCACCGACGCCAGAATTCCTCCGACTCGGACTTGGGTGTCATTGGCTATAGCGCCTTCGAGGATGGACGGAATCGCCGTGTCGGTCTGTGCCGCCAGCAGATGCGCGACCCCGTTGAGCGGATGCCCGGACACGTACAGCCCGAGCATCTCGCGTTCCAGTGCGAGCTTGTGCTTGTCGTCCCATTCCTCGTCGGGAACCTTGATGGTGAACACCGCATCACCGGCGGTACCGTCGTCGGATCCGCTGCCGAAAAGGTCGAACTGGCCGATGGCCTCGGCCTTCTTAGTGCCCAGCACGGATTCGACAGCGTCGCTGTGCACCAGGAACAGGCCCTTGCGGGCGTGCTTGAGGGAGTCAAACGCACCAGCCTTGATGAGCGACTCGGTGACCTTCTTGTTGCACGCACCGATGTCGATCTTGTTCAGGTAGTCGGAGAAGTCGGTGAAGCGGCCTTTGGCGGTGCGGCTGGCGATCAGCGAACTGACGACGTTGGCGCCGACGTTGCGCACCGCGCCGAGACCGAACCGGATGTCGGTGCCGATCGTGGTGAAGTTCAGCTCCGACTCGTTGACGTCCGGCGGCAGCACGGTGATACCCAGCTTGCGGCAGTCCGCCAGGTAGATCGCGGCCTTGTCCTTGTCATCGCCGACCGAGGTGAGCAGACCGGCCATGTACTCGCCGGGATAGTTGGCCTTGAGGAAGGCGGTCCAGTACGACACCAGCCCGTAACCCGCGGCATGCGACTTGTTGAAGGCGTAGTCGGCGAAGGGCAGGATCGTGTCCCAGAGCACCTTGATCGCTCCGGCCGAGAAACCGTTGGCCTTCATGCCGTCGGCGAAGCCCTCATACTCCTTGTCGAGAACGTCACGCTGCTTCTTGCCCATCGCCTTGCGCAGGATGTCGGCTCGGGCCAGGGAGTAGCCGGCCACCTTCTGCGCGATCCGCATGATCTGTTCCTGATAGACGATCAGGCCGTAGGTCTCGGCGAGGATCTCCTCGAGCGGTTCGGCGAGCTCGGGATGGATCGGCTTAATGGCCTGACGGCCGTTCTTGCGGTCGGCGTAGTCATTGTGAGCATTCATCCCCATCGGGCCCGGCCGGTACAACGCCAGCACAGCGACGATATCGGCGAATCCCGTGGGCCCCATGCGCCGCAACAGGTCGCGCATCGCACTGCCGTCGAGTTGAAACACACCGAGGGTGTCGCCGCGGGACAGCAGCTCGTAGGTAGCCGGATCGTCCAGCGGCAGCGACTCGAGGTCGACCTCGACCCCGCGGTTGGATCTGATGTTGTCCAGCGCGTCGTTGATGATCGTGAGGTTGCGCAGACCGAGGAAGTCCATCTTGAGCAAGCCGATGGCCTCACAGGACGGGTAGTCCCAGCCGGTGATGATGGCGCCGTCCTGTGGGCGTTTCCACAGCGGGATCGACTCGATCAACGGCTCGGAACTCATGATCACCGCGCAGGCGTGGACGCCGGCGTTGCGCACCAGTCCTTCGAGACCGCGCGCGGTCTCGTAGATGGTCCGCACGTCGGGATCGGTGTCGATCAGACTGCGGACCTCCGCGGCTTCCTTATACCGCTCATGGGTGGGATCGGTGATTCCGGCCAGCGGGATGTCCTTGGCCATGACGGCCGGCGGTAGCGCCTTGGTGATCCGATCGGCGATGGCGAATCCGGGCTGGCCGTAGTGCACACGCGCGGAATCCTTCAGCGCGGCTTTGGTTTTGATAGTCCCGAAAGTGATGACCTGCGCAACTCGGTCGCTGCCCCACCGTTCGGCGGCGTAGCGCAGCATCTCGCCCCGGCGGCGGTCGTCGAAGTCGATGTCGATATCGGGCATGGACGCGCGTTCGGGGTTGAGGAATCGCTCGAACAGCAGGCCGTGCTCGATCGGGTCGATATCGGTGATCCGCAGCGAGTACGCCACCAGCGAACCGGCCGCCGATCCGCGTCCCGGGCCCACCCGGATATTGACCGAGCGGGCGTAGTTGATCAGGTCGGCGACGATCAGGAAGTACGACGGGTAGCCCTTGTCGCAGATGACGTCGATCTCGTACGCCGCGCGCTCGGTGTAGTCCGACGGCACACCGCCTGCGAACCGCTGCGCCAATCCGGCCTCGACCTCGTGGCGCAACCACGTCGCCTGGGTGTGCCCGTCGGGAACCGGGAACACCGGCATCCGGTCGCGCGGCGCCCATACGTCGGCGTAGGACTGCACCCGTTCGGCGATCAGCAGGGTGGAGTCGCAGGCCTGGGGAATCTCGCTGTCCCAGAGTGCGCGCATCTCCGCGGCAGACTTCAGGTAGTAGCCGTCGCCGTCGAACTTGAACCGGTTCGGGTCCGACAGCGTCTTGCCGGTCTGCACGCACAGCAACGCCTCGTGGCTGTGCGCGGCCTCGCGCGTGACGTAGTGGCAGTCGTTGGTGGCCAGCGGTGGGATACCGAGCTTGCGACCCAGTTCGAGCAGGCCGTCGCGGACCCGGCGCTCGATCGACAGACCGTGGTCCATCAGTTCCAGGAAGTAGTTCTGCGGCCCGAAGATGTCCCGCCATTTGGCTGCCGACTCCAGGGCCTCGGTGGTCTGCCCCAGCCGCAGCCGGGTCTGCACCTCCCCGGACGGACACCCCGTGGTGGCGATGATGCCCTCGGCATGCTCGGCGATGATCTCCGCGTCCATCCGGTTCCACTTGCCCAGTTGGCCCTCGAACGAGGCCCGGGAGGTCAGCTTGAACAGGTTTCGCAGGCCGGTGGCGTTCTCCGCGACCATCGTCAGGTGGGTATAGGAGCCGCTGCCGGAGACGTCATCGGACTTCTGGCCGGGGTCGCCCCACAGGATCCGCCGGGTGTCGTACCGGGAACCGGGAGCCACGTAGGCCTCCACGCCGATGATCGGCGTGATGCCGACCTTGGTCGCCTCGGTGTAGAACTCGGCCGCGCCGTACATGTTGCCGTGGTCGGTCATCCCGATGGCCGGCATCTCCAGGCGCTGGGCTTCGGCCAGCATCGGGGTGATCTTGGCCGCCCCGTCAAGCATCGAGTACTCAGTGTGGTTGTGCAGATGCACGAATGACCCGGCCATAGGCCCGTCAGTCTAGGGCCGGGCGGGGACGCGATCGGCGTGTCGAGCGCCGTGTCCCGCCGGTGTCGTCCGGCTCAGGCGTCCTCGCGCAGCATCCGGGCCACCTCGGCCGCCTGTTCCTGGGTGAGCTCACCGGACAACTGCAGCACCTGGCCGTCGATCGGAGCACTGATCTTGGGTCCCCAGACCACCGTGCCGTCCCGCACGAAGGCCACCTGCTGGCCCACCCGATCTGCGGTGAACTGGGCGAACTGCTGCGAGGACTCGTTTGTCATGGTCATCTGCACCACCTGGGCACCGGTCAGCGGGTTGAGGTAGGCGTCCACCTTGGTCAACTGCAACCGCAGCGCCTCGGGCTGGAGTTCGTAGACGGCGGTCCTGGTGATGTCACAAATCCGGGTGGGCGCGTCCGGGGGCGTGGGCCCCGGTGGCGGGCACTGCTCGGGCGTGGTGACGAACGCGCTGACCACCGGCCGGACCGGGAGCGGTTTGATGGTCAGCACCGGCGGTGCGCTGGTGGCAGCGGTGGTCTCGGTCGGCTCGGCATCGCGGCTGAAGATAGCCGCCAGCGAGCCACTGAACGGGGTGACCGCGATCGCGGCCGCGGCGATCGCCGACAGCACCACGAGTGTTATCCGGCGGCCGCGGGATTTGGAATCCGTCATGATGCGTGCAAGGTACCCGGGCGCGAGTCCGAACGGGAGCGATAGGTCCGCGACACCACATCGGCGCTGAACACGGCCAAGGCCAGCCAGATCAGCGCGAATCCTGCCCACCGGGTCGCCGACATCGGCTCGTTGCCCACCACCAGGCCCCATGTCATCTGCATTGACGGGGTCAGATACTGGAGCAGGCCGATGGTGACCAGCGGCAGTCGCTGGGCGGCGGCGCCGAACAACAG
>JAIOQK010000157.1 GCA_021413425.1 Mycobacterium sp. | reverse complement strand
GAAGCGGGCCGCCAGTGCGGGGGTTCGCCTGGCGCCGCCGCCGCCGATGATGATCGGCGGGTACGGACGCTGCATCGGTTTGGGCAGCGCGGGGGAGTCGTCGACGACGTAGTGCGTGCCGGTGTAGCTGAACCGCTCGCCCAGTGGTGTGTCCCACAGTCCGGTGATGATGTCGAGCTGTTCTTCAAGACGGTCGAATCGCTCGCGCAGGCCTGGAAACGGAATCGCGTAGGCGCGGTGTTCGGCTTCGAACCACCCTGCGCCGATGCCGAATTCGACTCGGCCACCACTCATCGCGTCCACCTCCGCGACTGAGATCGCCAGAGGGCCCGGGTGACGGAATGTCGCTGAGGTCACCAGAGTTCCCAGCCGGATGGTGGTTGTCTCGCGGGCGATACCGGCCAGCGTGATCCAGGAGTCTGTCGGCCCGGGCATTCCGTCACCGCTCATCGCAAGGTAATGGTCTGACCGGAAGAATGCCGAGAATCCCAGTGCTTCAGCGGCTTTGGCGACTGCGAGCTGTTGGTCGTAGGTGGCACCCTGCTGAGGTTCGCAGAAGACGCGGAAGTCCACGCCGATCAGCCTATGGCAACCTCAGAAGAATTCGACTCGTTCGGTGCTGACGAACATTCCGTGGCCGGTGTCGTCGTTGGTGAACCGGGTGCCGCTGGTACCGGCGTCGATGGTCCAGCCGACCGCGTAATAGGTGGCGTAGTCCAGGGAGACGGTGGGGATGGCCCCGAGGTTGCCGAGCACCCATCTGTTGTCTCCGGCTGCGGACACCTCGACGCCGTTGGCCTGCTCGCCGTCGATGGTGGGCGCCTCAGTGAACTCCGACTCACATCCCACGGTGTCGGCCGAGATCTGGCAGCGGGTCGCACCGGAGCGGGTCTCGATGAACACCAGGCCGGTGGCATCGGGTTCCAGCGTGCCGTCCCCGGGCGCTGCGGTGGGAATCGACGGTGTGCCGTTCGGCGCGGTCGGCCGGGGGGTGGGGAAATCCGGTTCGGAGTTGGTGCCGCACCCCGGGCAGGTGGCCATGCCGTCGACGGTGCTGCTGCAGCCGACCAGTGCCGCGCCCACCACGAGCAGACCGGCCGCCGCGACTGCGGCCCTCACGCGGTAGTGGGTACGCACCCGACCAGGGTACGCAGCAAGTGGTGGAAGTGACTGTTGTGACTCGCGGGGCTAGCGGACCGTCACGTCGGCGGTGAACGTCCAGCTGTCCTTCTCGCCACCTTCCCAGGGCCGCCCGTATCGGGTGATCACCGTTGCTTTGCCCGCTGACATGGCCTGCAGCACCCACACCTCGCGGCCCGAGGAGCCGGGTCCGCTGCCCTGAGCCGGCCCCACGGTCTCGTGGCCGGTCTGGGCGAGCACCCCGGGATCGGAAATCTGCATGTCGGGCACCCACCGGAACCCGGTCGAGGCGTTGGACCCGAGGCTCACCTGCAGGAAATCGCCGACCCGTAGCGTCACGGCGCGCGCCACCTGCTTCTGGTTCAGCAGTTCGTCGTAGGACACCTCGATGGTCGTGGTCTGCGGGCCCGAGGTGGCCGGTTCGGCCGGCCCCGGCCCGGCGCAGCCGATGCTCGCCGCGGCGATGAGAATCATGACGGCCAGCACACCAGTGGGGCGGATCATGGCGTGTTCCCTCCGGCGAATTGGCGGGTGCGCCGCAGGTAGGACAGCGTGCGCCAGGTCGGCACGGCCCGCGGCCAGTCATCGGCCCGGAAGTAGGCGTCCGAGCCACCGTCGACGAACACCACACTGCCGCAGAGGAAATCC
>JAIOQK010000156.1 GCA_021413425.1 Mycobacterium sp. | reverse complement strand
TGGTGATGACCGCCACCCCGATCCCGCGCACAGTCGCGCTCACCGTGTTCGGCGACCTGGAGACCTCAACTCTGCGTGAACTGCCGCGCGGGCGTCAGCCGATCGCCACCAACACCATCTTCATCGAGGACAAGCCGCAGTGGCTTGCGCGCGCGTGGCAGCGGGTGGCCGAGGAGGTGGCCGCCGGCCGGCAGGCCTATGTGGTGGCATCCCGCATCGACGAGAGTGACAAACCCGCCGAGCAGGGCAGCGGCCCACAGCCGGTGACAGTGGTGGCGTTGCACGAGCATCTGCGGCACGGGCCGCTGGCCGGGCTGCGACTGGGCCTGATGCACGGCCGGCTCACCGCGGAGGAGAAGGACGCCGTGATGGCCGACTTCCGCGCCGGCGACATCGACGTGCTGGTCTGCACGACGGTGATCGAGGTCGGGGTCGACGTGCCCAACGCGACGGTGATGGTGGTGATGGACGCCGATCGGTTCGGCATCAGCCAACTGCACCAGTTGCGCGGGCGCATCGGCCGCGGCCAGCACCCGAGCCTGTGCCTGCTGGCCACTCGGTTGCCGGAGACCTCCAAGGCCGGCGAACGACTCAAGGCCGTCGCGGCCACTGTGGACGGCTTTGAGCTGGCCGACCTCGATCTCATCGAACGCGGTGAGGGAGATGTGCTGGGGCTCAACCAGTCCGGGCGGCGCGTGACATTGCGGTTCCTGTCGCTGGCCGAGCATCTCGAGGTCATCGTCGCCGCCCGGGAATTGTGTGAGTCGGTGTATGCCGCCGACCCGGCCGACCCGGGCCTGGGTGTGCTGGCCGCGCAGTTCGCCGCCGATGACCGCATCGACTACCTGGACAAGGCATGAGCCGCCGCACTCTGCTCTGGCTTGCGGCCGCCGCTGTGGTCGCGGTGGCCGTCGCCGCACAGGTGGTGTTCTCCGCCGGCCGCGAGACGACCGCGCGTCCGGAGCTACCGACGGTGGCCGCGGGTGTCGATGTGCTGGCCGGCATCACCGTGGTGGGTGAGCGCAGGCGCGGCTACGACTACATGCGCGCGGCCTTCGGCGACGCCTGGGACGACGACACCAGCGCGCCCGGCGGGGGCAACCGGTGCGACACCCGCAACGACATCCTCACCCGCGACCTGGGGGAGAAGACTTTCGTGGCCACGAAGCGCTGTCCGCAGGCGGTGGCCACCGGCGAACTGCGCGATCCCTACACCAACGCCACGGTGGTCTTCCGCCGCGGACCCAAGGTGGGCGAGTCGGTGCAGATCGACCACATCGTGCCGCTGGCCTACGCGTGGGACATGGGTGCGCGGGACTGGACTCCGCAGATGCGCAAGCGCTTCGCCAACGACCCGGCCAATCTTCTGGCGGTGGCCGGTCAGGCCAACCAGGACAAGGGTGATCTGCCCCCCGGTGAGTGGATGCCGCCCAATACCGCCTTCTGGTGCACCTATGCCGTGCAGTTCATCGAGGTGCTGCGCGGCTACCGCCTTGCGGTGGACGAGGCCTCGGCGCGCGAACTGCGCGAGGCCTCGGCGAGCTGCCCGACCGGCTGAGGCCGGCTCGCACTGCCTGGCCGGCTGAGGCCGGCTCGCACTGCCTGGCCGGCTGAGGCCGGCTACCCGGCGAAGGTGTCCGGGTCCGGCCGGAACCGGGTGCCATCATCGAGGCCGCCCAGCGTCGCCATCTCGGCGTCGGTCAGCTCGAAGTCGAACACGTCGATGTTCTCCGCCATCCGGGCGGGCGTGGCCGCCCGCGGGATCACGACGTTGCCCAGCTGGATGCTCCACCGGATGAGCACCTGCGCCGACGATTTGCCATGCGCGGAAGCGATTTGGGCGACCGCCGGGTTCTGCAGCAGTTTGCCGCCGCCCAGCGGGCAGTAGGCCTCGGTGACGATGCCGTACTGCGCATGCGTGGCGCGCAGGTCGGATTGATTGAGCAGCGGGTGCAGTTCGACCTGATTGACCGCGGGGGTGAAGTACGACAGTTCGATGATGGTGGACAGGTTCTCGGCGGTGAAATTGGCGACCCCGACCGAGCGGGCGTCGCCGACCTCCTTGGACTTCATCAGCCCACCCCACGAGTCGACGTATTTGCCGTTCTGCTCGGCCGGCCAGGCGATGAGGTACAGGTCGACGTGATCGAGGCCGAGTCGGGCCAGGCTGGCCCGGCAGGCATCCTGCGAGGCCTGGAACCCGTGCTCGGCGCTGGCCAGTTTGGTGGTGATGAAAAGGTCCTCGCGCGGCAGGCCCGAGGCGGCGATCGCGCGTCCGACGGCCTCTTCATTGCCCTCGACCGCGGTGGTGTCGATCAGCCGGTAGCCGGCCTGCAGGGCGGCGGTCACCGCGGCCTCGACGTCGGTGGGCGGCAGGTCGGCGACGCCGATGCCCAGCGCCGGGATGGTGTGGTCGTCATTGAGCGTGACGGTCGGTGTCATATGACCTGCCTGTAAGTGGTTCCGGTGGTGTCTCACCGAACCCGGGTGACGATAGTACCCACGCGAAACAGCCGGCCAGCGGGGCTGGCGTAAGGTTCCCCGCACCGGACTGGGAGAAATCAAGGAGCAGTTGTGACCGTGAGCCACACAGGTGCCGCACCGAGGCGACAGCGCGTCAAAGAGCGGATGCTGGCGGTTGGAAACAGCCTGGGGGTCAAGCTGATTCCCCGTCTGCCCGACGGTGTCAAACGCCTGCTGTCCGGCGGCCGGGCCGTCACCATCGACGGCAACACGCTGGACCCGTCGCTGCAGGTGCTGCTCGCCGCCCAGCACGCTACCGGAATCGAATCGCTGGTCGTCCGTGACGATCCGATCGCCACCCGGGCGAGCAACTCCGAGCTGACCCGCACCCTCGATGAGCCCGACGTCCACGTCGCCGAGATCAGGCCGGTGTCGATTCCCGGTCCGGCCGGCACCATCGGGGCCCGGCACTACCGGCCACCGGCGGGGGGCGAGCCGGCTCCGCTGCTGGTCTTCTTCCACGGCGGTGGCTACGTGTTCGGCGATCTCGATACCCACGACGCGGCCTGCCGGCTGATCTGCCGGGACGCGGGCGTGCACGTGCTGGCCATCGACTACCGGCTGGCTCCCGAACATAAGGCGCCGGCCGCGGCCGACGACTGCTACGCCGCCTACCGGTGGGCCCGCGAACACGCCACCGCCCTGGGTGCTGACGCCCGCAGGGTCGCCGTCGGTGGCGACAGCGCCGGGGGAGCGCTGGCCGCGGTGGTCACCATGCTGGCCCGCGATGCCGGCGACCCGCTGCCGGCGCTGCAGTGGCTGATCTACCCGGTCACCGATATGCGCGGCGGAACCCGTTCGCGCAGCCTGCTCGGCGACGGTTTTCTGCTCACCAAGCACGATATGGACTGGTTCCGTGACGAATACGTCGACGGCTCGGAGTGCGACGTCACCGATCCGCGTGTCTCACCACTGCTCGCCGAGGACTTCTCCGGCCTGTCGCCGGCGCTGGTCATCACCGGCGGCTTCGACCCACTGCGGGACGAGGGTGATCAGTACGTCGCCAAGCTGCGGGAGGCCGGGGTTCCGGTCGATCATCGGCAGATGCCGTCGATGATCCACGCCTTCCTCAACCTCAATGTGCTGGGTGGCGGGGTTGCCCGGGCCAACGCCGAGATGATCTCGGCACTGCGGGCGCATCTGGCCCGGGTCTGAGTTCCCCGGCCTGAGCCGCCTGGGACTTCCGGAGGCTGCCGGTACGCTATGGGGGTCTAGTCCCGCACGTCACCGACACACGAGGATCGCATCGAGCCGTGGCCACCAACAAGAAGAGCGCACCCCGCTACGACCTGAACGCCCAGAACCGCAAACGTGACCTTGCCGTGCGACTGGGCCTGACCGCACTGGTGGTCGCCTTCGCCGTCGGGTTGGTGCTCTACATCGTCATGGGCAGCGATAAGAAGGGCGCCGACGAGGCCCAAGCCGTCCGGATCGCCTCGGAAACCGTGATCAAGAAGCCGGGCACCGAGGATCCCAAGGCCGTCCTCGCCGTCTACGAGGATTTCCAATGCCCGCACTGCCGGGACTTCGCGAAGACCTTCGGCCCGACGCTGAACAAGATCTCCGACAGCGGTGCGGCGGCGGTGGACTACTACATGGTGGGGATTCTCAACAGGACCAACAAGGGTTACTCGGTGCGCGCGGCCAATGCGGCCTACTGCGTGGCCGATGAGAACAAAGAGGCCTTCATCCGCTTCCACTCCGCGCTGTTCGCCCAGCAGCCGATGGAGGGATCCGGCAGTGGCCCGGAGAACGCGGCGCTGATCGAGACTGCGCGGCAGGCCGGCGTCACCGGCGGCGTCGCGGACTGCATCAACAACGGCAAGTACGACGACATGATCGCTGCCCTGGCCTCCAACGCCAAGATCACCGCCACCCCGACCATCCGGCTCAACGGCGAGGACATCAGTCCCGCGACTCCCGATGAGCTGCTTGCGAAGGTGCGCGCGGTGGTCGGACCGATCCCGGCACTGGCGCCCGCACCGGCGCCCGGGCAACCCGCTGCGCCCGCCCCGGTCGCGCCATGAGCCTGGCCACCTCGGCCCCGGTCGATCCCGGCCCGGCCGACGCGGTGGCCGGCACCGGCGTGCGGGTGGGGCGTGCCAGCGCCTGGTGGGTGCTGACCGCCGGGGTGATCGGACTGCTGGCCGCGGCGGATCTTCTGGTCGAGAAGATCGCGATGCTCAAGAACCCGGAGTACGTCCCGAGTTGCAGCATCAACCCGGTGCTTGCGTGCGGATCGGTGATCACCACCCCGCAGGCCGAGGTCTTCGGACCGCCCAACCCGCTGTTCGGGGTGATCGCCTTCACGCTGGTGATCGTCACCGGTGTGCTCGCCCTGACCAAGGTGTCGCTGCCCCGCTGGTACTGGGTGGGCCTGATGATCGGCACCGGACTCGGCGTCGTCTTCGTGCACTGGCTGATCTTCGAGTCGCTGTACCAGATCGGTGCGTTGTGCCCCTACTGCATGGTGGTCTGGTCGGTCACCGTCCCGTTGTTCGTCGTGGTGAGTTCCATTGCGCTGCAACCGTTGGCGGGCAATCCGGTGGCTCGGACGATCTATCACTGGCGCTGGTCGCTGGCCGCGTTGTGGTTCACCGCCGTCGGGCTGATGATCCTGGTCCGGTTCTGGGACTACTGGTCGATGCTCATCTGAGCGTGACGCCGATACTGCGAGCGTGACGCGGATCGTCGCCGGTGCGGCCGGTGGCCGGCGGCTGGCGGTACCGCCCAAGGGCACCCGTCCGACCACCGACCGGGTGCGTGAGTCGGTGTTCAACGTGCTGGCCGCACGACTGGACTTCGACGGCAGCACCGTCGTGGACCTCTACGCCGGGTCCGGTGCACTGGGTCTGGAGGCGTTGTCCCGTGGTGCGGCCTCGGTGCTGTTCGTCGAGCAGGACCGCCGCGCCGCCGAGGTGATCGCCGGCAATATCGCCGCCGTGGGACTGCCCGGCGCCCAGGTGCGTCGCGGCTCGGTTGCCGCGGTGCTGGCCGCAGGTACGGGTGCCCCGGTGGATCTGGTGTTCGCCGATCCGCCCTACGAGGTGCCCGCCGCGGAGGTGGAGTCGATGCTGGCGCTGCTGGGGTCCGCGGGGTGGGTGAGCGCGGGCAGCGTCATCGTCGTGGAGCGTCCCGCGGCGGGGCCGTCGCTGTCCTGGCCGGCCGGCTGGGAGGCGTGGCCCCAGCGCCGTTACGGGGACACCCGGATCGAGGCCGCCTCCTGCTAGCGTTTCCGGCCATGAGCGGCGCGGTGTGCCCCGGTTCGTTCGACCCGGTGACCCTGGGGCACGTCGATGTGTTCGAGCGTGCCGCCGCGCAGTTCGACGAGCTGATCGTCGTGGTGCTGACCAACCCCAACAAATCCGGGATGTTCGACGTCGCCGAACGGATCGCGATGATCGAGGAGTCCACCAC
>JAIOQK010000155.1 GCA_021413425.1 Mycobacterium sp. | reverse complement strand
ACCTTCGGTCTGGCGTGCTGCGCCATCGAGATGATGGCGACCGCCTCGCCGCGCTTCGACATCGCCCGCTTCGGTATGGAACGGTTCTCCGCCACCCCCCGCCAGGCCGATCTGATGATCGTGGCGGGAAGGGTCAGCCAGAAGATGGCGCCGGTGCTGCGGCAGGTGTACGACCAGATGGCCGAACCGAAATGGGTTCTGGCGATGGGTGTTTGCGCCTCCAGCGGCGGGATGTTCAACAACTACGCCGTGGTGCAGGGCGTGGATCACGTGGTCCCGGTGGACATCTACCTGCCGGGCTGTCCGCCCCGGCCGGAGATGCTGCTCAACGCGATCCTCGCGCTGCACGCCAAGATCGCCGAGATGCCGCTGGGGGTGCACCGTGCCGAGGCGGTGGCCGCCGCCGAGAAGGCCGCGCTGGCATCGCCGTCGACCATCGAGCTCAAGGGCCTGCTGCGGTGACCGACACCGACGGCGAAGTCATCGGCGTGCGCCGCGGAATGTTCGGCATCGACGGCAGCGGCGACACCTCCGGTTACGGCCGGCTCGTCCAGTCGGTCGAACTGCCCGGCAGCACCCCGCGCCCCTTCGGCGGTTACTTCGACGAGGTCGTCGACCGGCTCGCCGAGGTGCTGGGTGCGCAGATCTTCGACGCCGCCGTGGAGCGGATCACAGTCCACCGTGACCAGTTGGTCCTCGAGATCCGCCGCGAGCACCTGCCCGCAGTGGCCTCGGCACTGCGGGACGACGATGCACTGCGCTTCGAATTATGTTGCGGCGTATCGGGTGTGCACTATCCGGATGACGCCGGGCGGGAGCTGCACGCGTTCTACCCGCTGCTGTCGATCACCCACAACCGCCGCATCGGACTCGAAGTCGCCTGCCCGGACGCCGACCCACACATCCCGTCACTGTTCTCCGTTTACCCCACCTGCGACTGGCACGAGCGCGAGACCTATGACTTCTTCGGCATCATCTTCGACGGCCATCCCGGGCTGACCCGCATCGAGATGCCCGATGACTGGGTGGGCCACCCGCAGCGCAAGGACTACCCACTCGGCGGTGTGCCGGTGGAGTATCACGGCGCGCAGATTCCCCCACCCGACGAGCGCAGGGCGTACCGCTGATGACTATCGAGGATCCCGTCATCGTCTTAGGCGGCCAGGACTGGGACGAGATCGTCACCGCCGCGCGCGAAGGCATGGCCGGCGAACGCATCGTCGTCAACATGGGACCGCAGCACCCGTCCACCCACGGCGTGCTGCGGCTGATCCTGGAGATCGAGGGCGAGACGGTGGTCGAGGCCCGGTGCGGCATCGGCTATCTGCACACCGGCATCGAGAAGAACCTGGAGTACCGCACCTGGACCCAGGGCGTGACGTTCGTGACCCGGATGGACTACCTGTCGCCGTTCTTCAACGAGACCGCCTACTGCCTCGGGGTGGAGCGCCTCCTCGACATCACCGACGACGTCCCGGCCCGCGCCTCGGTGATCCGGGTGATGCTCATGGAGCTCAACCGGATGTCCTCGCACCTGGTCGCGCTGGCCACCGGCGGCATGGAACTGGGCGCGATGACGCCGATGTTCTTCGGCTTCCGCGAACGCGAACTGATTCTCGGCGTGTTCGAGGCGATCACCGGCTTGCGGATGAACCATGCCTACGTCCGGCCCGGCGGGCTGGCCGCCGATCTGCCCGACGACGGCCCGGCCCGGGTGCCGCACGATCTGCGCAAGACCCAACCCTACTGTGGTTACGACACATACGATTTCGACGTCATCACCGATACCGGGGCGGATTGCTACGGCCGCTACCTGATCCGTATCGGTGAGATGCACGAGTCGCTGAAGATCGTCGCCCAGTGCCTCCAGCGCCTCGACGACATCGGCCCGGGCCCGGTGATGATCTCCGACAAGAAGCTGGCCTGGCCCGCCGATCTGCAACTCGGGCCCGACGGCCTGGGCAACTCCCCGGCCCACATCGCACGCATCATGGGCACCTCCATGGAAGGCCTGATCCACCACTTCAAGATCGTCACCGAGGGGTTCCGGGTGCCGGCCGGTCAGGTGTACACGGCGGTGGAATCGCCACGCGGCGAACTCGGTGTGCACATGGTCTCCGACGGTGGCACCCGCCCGTACCGGGTGCACTACCGCGATCCCAGCTTCACCAACCTGCAGGCAGTCGCGGCGATGTGTGAGGGCGGCATGGTGGCCGATGTGATTGCCGCGGTGGCGAGCATCGACCCGGTGATGGGTGGCGTCGACCGATGAGCGCTTGCGCGAAGAGCAGAGGGCACCGATGAGCGTCGACCTCACCCTGGGCCCCCGGCCCGACGAACCCGGCCCTCCGATCGGTGGGCCGGATTCCTACCCGCCCGAAGTCGTCGAGCAACTCGCCGCCGA
>JAIOQK010000154.1 GCA_021413425.1 Mycobacterium sp. | reverse complement strand
AGGGCGGTGGTGAAGTGGAAGATGCCGGTCTCGAAGGACCGCACCGACCCCCAGGCGACACCGGTGCCGACCATGACCATCACGGCCAGCAGGGCCAGGACGGTGCGCGCCACAGGGCGCGCATGTGTCACGGGCGTCACTGACGCCCCTTCTGTCTCACCCGGCACCACGTCAGGCTACTGGTGAGCAGGGCGCATTCCCGGTAGCCGAAAGCGGCGTGCCAGACTCGTAGCCGTGTCGGCTCGGATGGTGATCACCGGGGCGGGCGGCCAGGTTGGCCGCGTTCTCGCTGTTCAGGCGGGCCGCCGGGGCTATGACGTGTCCGCTCTGGGCCACCGGGACCTCGACATCACCGACGCGGCCGCGGTGGCCGATGCCGTCGCCGCCGGAGATCTGGTGGTCAACTGCGCGGGGTTCACCAATGTCGACGCCGCCGAATCCGACCCGCGGGGCGCCCACGCCATCAACGCCGAGGGCCCCGGCAACCTGGCCCGGGCCTGCGCCCGGGCCGGAGCACGCCTGATCCACATCTCGACCGATTACGTGTTCCCCGGCGGCGCTGACCGCAGCACCCCCTACGAGGTCGACGAGCCCACCGGTCCGGTCAGTGTCTACGGGCGCAGCAAGCTCGACGGCGAACTGGCGGTGCTCGCCGCCCTGCCGGGTGCCCACGTGGTGCGCACCTCCTGGGTGTACACCGGCGCCGACGGCAGCGACTTCGTCGCCGTGATGCGCGGGCTGGCGGCCGGCGAGAAGGTCATCGACGTCGTCGACGACCAGACCGGCTCACCCACCTACTCACGCGATCTGGTGGACGCTCTGCTGGAGGTGGCGCAGCGCGATATCCGTCCGGGCATCCTGCACGCCGCCAACGCCGGCACCGCCAGCCGCTTCGATCAGGCCCGCGCGGTCTTCACCGAGGTGGGTGCCGATCCGCAGCGGGTACGACCGGTCCCGACCTCGGCCTCCCCGCGCCCGGCGCAACGCCCGGTGTACTCCGCACTGTCGATGGTGCAGTCGGTGCGCGCCGGTCTGAGCCCGCTGCGATCGTGGCGCGACGCGCTGGCCGAGGCGATCGCGGCCGCGCCGTGAGCACGCCGCTGACCGTCGTCACGGTGACCTATTCACCCGGAACGCATCTCGATCGGTTCCTGTCCTCGCTCACGGTGGCCACCGAGCGGCCCTGCACGGTGGTGCTCGCCGACAACGGGTCCACCGACGGCTCGCCCGAGGAGGCCCTCGAGCGCTATCCGGGTACCCGGCTGCTGCGCACCGGCGGCAACCTCGGCTACGGCACCGCCATCAACCGGGCCGTCGCGACCGTGGGCCGCGACGAGGAGTTCGTGCTGGTGGCCAACCCGGACGTGGTCTGGGGTCCGGGCAGTATCGACGCGCTGTTCGACGCGGCCCGGCGCTGGCCGCGCGCCGCGGCGCTGGGTCCGCTGATCCGTGATCCCGACGGGTCGGTCTACCCGTCATCGCGGCATCTGCCGAGCCTGATCCGCGGCGGCATGCACGCGGTGGTGGGCTTCGCCTGGAAGGCCAACCCCTGGACCAGGACCTACCGCCAGGAGCACATCGAACCCAGCGAGCGGCCGGTCGGCTGGCTGTCGGGATCGTGTCTGCTGCTGCGGCGCAACGCCTTCGATCAGATCGGCGGGTTCGACGAGCGCTACTTCATGTACATGGAGGACGTCGACCTCGGCGACCGGCTCGGCAGCGCCGGGTGGCTCAACGTCTATGTTCCCGGTGCGGAGATCCTGCACGACAAGGGCCACTCCACCGGGCGGGACCCGGCCCGCAATCTGCGCGCGCACCACGAGAGCACCTATATCTACCTGTCGGATCGTCACACCGGCTGGTTAAAGGCGCCACTGAGGTGGACGATGAAGGGCGCGCTGCGGGTGCGCTCCCGTGCGGCGGTGCGCAAGTCGCGCCGCGAACTGGCGAAGGGCCCCGTATGACGATTAACCCCGCGACGATTAACCCCGCGACCATTGACCACGCACGTGTCGACGCCGTCGTGCTCGTCGGCGGCAAGGGCACCCGGCTGCGGCCGCTGACGCTGTCGGCGCCCAAGCCCATGCTGCCCACCGCCGGCCTGCCGTTCCTCACCCACCTGCTGTCACGGATCGCCGAGGCCGGGATCGAACACGTCATCCTCGGCACCTCGTACAAGTCCGACACCTTCTCCGCGGAGTTCGGCGACGGGGCGAAACTGGGACTGCAGATCGAGTACGTCACCGAGAAGCAGCCGCTGGGTACCGGCGGCGGAATCGCCAACGTCGCATCGCATCTGCGCCACGACACCGTGATGGTGTTCAACGGCGACGTGCTCTCCGGTGCGGATCTGGGCGCGATGCTCGACACCCACAGCGAGCGCGACGCCGATGTGACGCTGCATCTGGTCCGGGTCAGCGACCCGCGCGCCTTCGGTTCGGTTCCCACCGACGCCGACGGCAACGTGCTGGCATTCCTGGAGAAGACCGAGGATCCGCCCACCGACCAGATCAACGCCGGCACCTACATCTTCAAGCGCGCCGTCATCGACCTCATTCCGCGCGGACGCGAGGTGTCGCTGGAACGCGAGGTATTCCCGTCCCTGCTGGCTGACGGCGCGAAGGTGTGCGGGTACGTCGACTCCAGTTACTGGCGCGACATGGGCACCCCGGACGACTTCGTCCGCGGCTCCTCGGATCTGGTG
>JAIOQK010000096.1 GCA_021413425.1 Mycobacterium sp. | reverse complement strand
CGGCGGCGGAAGGCTGGACCGACGCGGCAGCCAGGCTGACGCCGCGGCCGGGATCGCGACGCGCGACCGCCGCGACGGCCCAGGTCGCCGGGGTGCTCAACGGCGCCGCGGGGTCCGGGCCGGAATCGGCGGCGGGCAGGGCGACTGATGCGATCTGTGATGAGCCGGCCGACACCGTCGATGACGGCTTGACCGACGCCGCCGCCGCGGGGCGCGCTGTGCGGCTTGCGCCGCTCGTGGCTGGGCGGTTATCGCGAGCCGGCCCGGCCGCCGCCCCGGCGCCGGCACGCCCGGAGTCCGCCGAGCGGCCGGACTCCGCGCCGCCGGGCCCCTCTGCCCAGGCGACGTCGGTTCCCAGCGCCATCGCGGTGCCGATGCCCAGCATCACCGCCAGACCACCGATCCGGCCGATGTACATGGCGGCACGCTTCGGGCAACTCATCGGACTCTCCCCTGCGTCTGGCTAACTGCGAACCCTGCGGCTGGCAAACCCGGAGGCCCAGTAATCCGGCAGCGGGGTTTCCAAACTCTACTCACACTGGCCCCAATCTTTCCAGAGGCGCGTCCTACATCAGAGGCGGGGAACCACGTGCTGATTGGGTCCGTTTGACGACGTCGTGGGCTCACTCGAGCCCCGGTTGATTCAGCAACACCCGTTTCGGCAGAAAGTCACATCTTGGCAACGGTCACAGGAGCAGGAATCCCAGCCGGATGGCTTCCCCGGCGAGGACCACGAGGAGCATCGAGTAGACCCACCTGGCGGCATTGGGCCCCAGGGACACCCTCGCTCCCACCATGGACCCGGCCATCGCGCCCACTGCCAGTGGGATCGCCCACAGCCAGTCGATCTGTCCCTTCACAGTGAAGAGGATCACGCCCGACAACGCGACCAGGCCGAGGGAGAACACTTTGATGGCATTGGCCTCCCTGAGTGGGAAGTGAGCCATCAGGACAAGAACGGCCAGCATGTATGTCGCCGAATCCAGGACGATCAGCCCCGCCCAGGCTCCGACCGCGAACACGGCCACCATGATCAGCGGGCCGGATGAGCGCACCGGCTCGGTTGTTTCGACTGCCAACCATTTCGAGGGATTGAGCAGCACCAGTAACGCCGCTATGCCCAATGCGAAGACCGTCACCCTGATGGTTCGCATATCGCTGAGGTTCTCCGCCGCGATCAGGCCGACAACTGCTCCTAAGAGCAGCGGAATCGAGAACCGGAGTGCGGGTTTCCAGGGCATCTGGCCGGCTTGGTGGAATTTCCACACCGCAACGACGCAACCCAGCAGAACCGGCACCCGGTTGGTGGCATTGGCGATCATGGGATGAAGACCCAAGGCTATCATGATCGGCAGGGTCACCGCGGTACCGCTTGATGCGACGGTGTTGAGGAAGCCGGCCGCGAGTCCCGCGGCAATCAGCAGCAGAGCGGTGGTGAGTTCGAGGTGATGAACCATCAAGCGGCTCTGGATACGCCTCGGCTCACTGAGCCGAGAGCAGCTCCGCCATTTTCGCGATGACGGTCTGCAGGCCCTTGAACGGGCGGATCATCACCTTGACCGACGTCAACTTGCCCGCATCATTCCAGTGCAGGATGTCGACGCCCTCGACGGCGAACCCGTCGACCACTGCGGCGAACTCCAGCACCGCCGAGTTGGTGTCGATCCACTTGTTGACGTAGTGGAATCCGGTGCCGGCGAACAGGTGTTCGGCGGCGCGCAGATACGTCGCTGCCTTGGCTCTCCCGTGCTGGGGCGTGAAGACCGCGGGGGAGTAGAACACCGCATCCTCGGCGAGCATGTCGTCGAGCTGGGCCGTCTGTCCGCCCTCGATGACGCTCAGCCACCGGTCGATCACCGTGGCGGTCATGTCACCAGTTCCACAGCGACATATCGTCGGCCGGGTAGTTCGCGCAGATATCGGTGGTGTTGGCCGCCACGCCCTTGTTGTTGAAGAACAGCTTGGCGTGATTGGGCCACTGGAACGCCAGTGGATCGGCGTAGATGTTGGTGGCCAGTTCCTCCGACCAGGCCCGGCGCTCAGCCGGTGTCTTGGCGAAGAAACCGCGGATGTAATCCTGTGCCGCCCGCTGCACCTCAGGCGACTTGTTGTTGTAGTCGATCATGTAGCGCTCGTAGTAGACCGGCTCCACGTCGCGGGCGGCGGCCATGATCTGCTCGGCGGTGCAGGTGGTCTTGATGATCCGGTTCGGGATGGGGTAGTCGTCGGTGGCATCGGCGGACGCGGCAGCAGGGCACAGTGCCGCGGCCAGGGCCACCCCGAGGGCAGCGGCACCGGTGCGAGTCAGATGGTTGCGCATGCGATTCATGATCGTCCTCCCGGGTTGGCGCCCACAAGTTGAGGGTCAGCGGCTGAGGCTGTGGCTGTGTCGGTGGCAGGTGTCGGCCACGCAGCGGGTACCGGCCGCTGCCGGACCTGCTGCGGCCACCAGAACCAGCGGCCCATCAAGGCGGCGATGGACGGCGTCATGAACGAACGCACCACCAGCGTGTCGAACAGCAGACCCAGCGCGATGGTGCTGCCGACCTGCCCGGCCACCCTCAGATCGCTGACCAACATCGAAGCCATGGTGGCGGCGAAGACCAGGCCCGCCGATGTGACGACGGAACCGGTGCCGGCCATCGAACGGATCACACCGGTGTTGACACCGGCGCCGATCTCCTCCTTGAGACGGGAGACGAGCAGCAGGTTGTAGTCCGAACCGACCGCCAGCAGGATGATCACCGACATGGCGAGCACCATCCAGTGCAGCGGTATTCCGAGGATGTGCTGCCAGATGAGCACTGACAGGCCGAACGAGGTACCCAGTGACAGTGCGACGGTTCCCACGATCACCGCCGCGGCCACAATGCTTTTCGTCATGATCAGCATGATGATGAAGATCAGGCACAGCGATGCCAGTCCGGCGATCAGCAGGTCGTAGTTCGCGCCCTGCTGCATGTCCTTGTACGCCGACGCGGTGCCGCCGAGGTAGACCTTGGAACCCTCCAGTGGGGTGCCCTTGATCGATTCGAAGGCGACGTTCTTGATCTTGTCAATGAGCGCGATGCCCTGCGGGCTGGCCGGATCGCCCTCGTGAGCGATCATGAACCGCACTGATTTTCCGTCCGGTGAGATGAACATCTTCATCCCCCGCTTGAACTCCTCGTTCTCGAAGACTTCCGGCGGCAGATAGAAGGTGTCGTCGTTCTTCGCGGCGTCGAAGGCCTGCCCCATCGCGGTGGCGTTCTCCTGCATCTCCTGCATCTGATCCTGCAGGCCGCCCATCGTCGACTGCATCGTCATCATCATGGTCCGCATGTTCTTCATGCTCTCGATCATCGGCGGCATGATCGTGAGCATCTGCGGCATGATGGTGTCGAGCTTCTCCATGTCGACCGTGACCGCGTCCAGGTCGTCGGTCAGCGCGTTGACGCCGTCGATGCTGTCGAAGACCGAACGCATCGCGGAACAGACCGGGATGTCGAAACAGTGCGGCTCCCAGTAGAAGTAGTTGCGGATCGGCCGGAAGAAGTCGTCGAAGTTGGCGATCTTGTCACGCAGATCCTTGGTGGTGGCCACCATTGCCTTGGTCTTACCCACCATGTCGTGGGTGACGCCGGTGAGTTCGGTCATCACCTCGAGTTGGCGCTCCATGCTGACGACGGTGGCGGACATGTCATCACCCATCTTGAGCATGTCCTTCATGCGGTCCTGCATATAGGACATGTTCAGCTGCTGGGTGGCGCCGGACATGCTGATGATGAACGGGATCGAGGTGTGCTCGATCGGGGTTCCCTGCGGGCGGGTGATGGCCTGCACCCGTCCCACCCCGGGGATCCGGAAGATGTTCTTGGCGACCTTGTCGATGACCAGCATGTCGGCGGAGTTGCGCAGGTCCTGGTCGGTCTCGATCATCAGCAGTTCCGGGTTCATCCGCGACTGCGGGAAATGCCGGTCGGCCGCCGCGTAGCCCACGTTGGCCGGCAGGTCCGCCGGCAGGTAGTCGCGGTCGTTGTAGCTGTTGACATACGTCGGCAGGGCCAGCAGGCCGACGAGCGCGAGCGCGGTGGATGCGATGAGTATCGGCCCGGGCCACCGGACGACGGCCGTTCCGATCTTGCGCCAGCCGCGGGTGCCCACGGCCCGCTTGGGGTCGAGCAGCCCGAAGTGGCTGCCGATGGTGAGCAGGGCCGGCGCCATGGTCAGTGCGGCGAAGGTGGCCACCAGCATGCCGATCGCCAGCGGGATGCCCAGGGTCTGAAAGTACGGCAGCCGGGTGAAGTGCAGACAGAAGGTCGCCCCCGCGATGGTCAGCCCCGAGCCCGCGATGACGTGGGCGGTGCCGTGATACATGGTGTAGAAGGCGGTCTCGCGGTCTTCACCCGCCAGCCGGGCCTCGTGATAGCGGCCCAGGATAAAGATGGCGTAGTCGGTGGTGACGGCGATCGCCAGGGTGGTCAACAGGTTGACGGCGAACGTCGACAGGCCGAAGAGGTCGTGGGCGCCCATCAGTGCGACGGCGCCTCGGGCCGCGGCCACCTGCAGGCCGACCATCAACAGCACCAGCACCACCGTGACCGGCGAGCGGTAGATGAACATCAGCATGAACAGGATGACGACGAGGGTCACCGCGGTGATCTTGTGCACGCCTTTGTCGCCGGCATGTTGCTGGTCGTACATCAGCGCCGACGGACCGGTGACATAGACCTTAAGTCCCTGTGGCGGCGCGGAATTGGCGACGATGTCGCGCACCGCCTCGACGGACTCGTTGGCCAGGCTCTCGCCCTGATTACCGGCCAGATAGAGCTGTACGTAGGCGGCCTTGTTGTCCGCGCTCTGTGCGCCCGAGGCGGTGAGCGGATCGCCCCAGAAGTCCTGAACGTTCTGAACGTGGACGTCATCGGCGCGCAGCGTGGCGATCAGGGTGTCGTAGTAGTCGTGGGCTTCGTCACCGAGCGGAGCGTCGCCCTCCAGCAGGATCATCGCCGAGCTGTTGGAATCGAATTCGTCGAAGGTTTGGCCAACCTGTTGCATCGCCTGCAGTGACGGCGCATCGTCGGGTGCCAGCGAGACCGAGTGCTGCTGGCCGACGACCTCTAGTTGGGGAATAGCGACGTTGAGGAAGGCCACCAGCGCCAGCCAGGCCAGCAGGATCGGAACCGAGAACAGCCGGATGAACCGGGGGATCGCCGGATGCGCGCCGACGTGGCGGTTGGCGGCGGTGTTTTCGCCCGCCGGGATGATCACAGGGCTGGGGGCCGCCTTGCGCCTCCACAGCTTGACCATTGCGTTCCTTGACGTTTCTCCGGCCCCGCGAACCGAACCCCGACCAAGAGATTAGCTTATGTAACTGATCGGCCTACAATCCGCATATGACCTTCACGATGCGGGTTGTGTCCGCCTTCGCAACCGCCCTCGCGACCGCCGGGGCATGCGTGATCCTGGCCGCCCCGGCCGGTGCCGACCCCGACATCGATTTCGCCAACCAATTGAATGGCTTCGGGATCTACGGCGCGCGCGACTACAACGCCTGGCTGGGCAAGATCGCCTGTAAGCGGTTGGCCCGGGGCGTGGACACCGACGCCTATTCGTCGGCGAACTTCATCGAGCGCAACCTGTCGCCGGACAACACGACGGCCCAGGCGCTGCAATTCCTCGGCGCCGCGATCAGCATCTACTGCCCCGATCAGTCCGGGGTGCTGCAGAGCGCGGCCCAGTAGCGCCGGCGTCGCCGGTGAGCAGAGACGTACGTCGCCGGTGAGAAAAGTCGAACGCACCCTGACCGAGGAAATCCCCGGTCCGCCGGAGCAGGTGCGGTCGTTCTACGTCGACCTTTCACAGATCGCTGACATCCATCCGCTGGTGGTGTCGGTCCGCACCGTCGCGCGGCGGGGAACGGCTGATGGCTATCGACAGACCTACCGCATCAAAGATGTTGTGCCGCTGGGATTCCTGCGACTGCCGGTCACCTATACCGCCGAGTTGACCGTTCCCGACGACGGCCCGGTCACCGCGCGATCGCGCCAGTTCCCGAGGGTGCGGCTGGATTCGTCGGTCAGCTTCACCGCCAGCCCGGGTGGCACGTTGCTCACCGAACGGATCGTGATCCGCGCGCCGTGGCCGCTGCTGTCGGTGACGGTGCGCCAGGCCGTGGCGGCGCACACCGAGATGCTCGCCGCGCTACGGCGGCGCTTCGAGTCGCGAAGCCCTTAGCTGTCGCGACTTCTAGCCGGCGAGTTTGCCGTTGTCGATCGCGTAGACCGCACCGTGCACGGCCGCGGCCTCGTCGCTGGCCAGGAAGGCGATGACGTTGGCCACATCGGAAGCCTCCATCAAGCCCCGAGGCGCGGCGATTCGCATGATCAGTGTGAAGTCCGCCTCCTCCGGTGCTGAGAAGTCGGTGACCTGCGGGGTGAGCATCCCGCCCGGGCAGACCACGTTGACCCGCAACCGCTCACGGGTGAACTCCACCGCCAGTGCCCGGGTCAGGCCGACCAGACCGTGCTTGGCGGCGCAGTACCCGGCCGAGTAGACCTCGCCCTCCAGTCCGGCCACCGAGGCAACGTTGACGATGTTGCCGCCGGATTCGAGCAGATGCGGCAGTGCGGCGCGGCACAGGTAGAACGGCCCACTGAGATTGGCCGCCAGGTCATATGCCCAGTCGTCGTCGGCGACGTCGGCGGTGTGGCGCATCTGATGGAAGCCCGCGGCGTTGACCAGGACATCGATCCGGCCGAACCGGGTGACGCACTGTGCCACGGCATCCCGGCAGGCTGCCGCGCTGGTGATGTCCACCGCCGCGTACGCCCCGCCGGGCACCGACTCGAACACCTCGGCCATCCGCTCGGTGTTGCGGGCGATGCCGAACACCGTGGCCCCGCTGCGAGCGAACAGTTGGGCGACCGACGCCCCGAGCCCGGAGGACGCCCCGGTGACCAA
>JAIOQK010000165.1 GCA_021413425.1 Mycobacterium sp. | reverse complement strand
GGTCTGGAACCGGTGGACAACATCAGCGTGGTGAGCAACTACGAGAGCCAGGCCGCACAGTGGGCACGCGAACACGATGGTTCGGTGGTGGAAGTGCACTCCTACTCGGCCCCGGTGGACCCACCGTCATTTGGCTCAGCGGACCCACCGCCCCTTGACGGTCTGCGGGAGAAGATGCTGGCGCGCCTGCACGAGATCTACCCGGAGACCGCACGCGCGGGGATCGTGGCGGAACGGATTCTGGTGAAGCAGGACTGCCCGCTGTTCTCGCCGGGTTCCTTCGCGCAGCGTCCCACCGTGGACACTCCGACCCCGGGGTTGGTGCTCGCCGGTGACGGAATCCGGATCGACCTGCCGGTAGCCTTGATGGAACGCGCCGCCACCACCGGCTGGTCGGCGGCCAACCGGCTGCTGGCGGCGTGGGGAGTCAGCGGGCACACCCTGCACACCGTTCCGGTACAGGGCCGCTCGCCGGTCCTGCGGAAGCTTGCGGAGAAAGGCGTGCGCGCGAGATGAGTCTGTGGTCACTGCTGGCCGACCGCTTGCCGAAAGACTCACCGCTGCAAATCCTTCCGAAGACCGCCTGGGCCGCGCAAACCCCGACCTATCAGCAGGCCGAGCCCGCGATCATCGACGCCGCCCTGCAACGGGCACTGAAACGGCCCAGCGGCAACTGGTATGTGTTCGCCGCGAGCACCGATGTGCGCGGCGACCGCCCGTTCGGGACCACTGTGGGCGATGTCGAGATCGTGGCGTGGCGCGATCAACGGGGCAGCCTGCACGTCGGGCCGGCAACGTGTCCGCATCTGGGCGCGGACCTGGCGACCGGCACCGTGGCGTGCGGCGGGCTGGTCTGTCCCTGGCACGGGCTGCGCCTGGAGGGCGGCCGCGAGTTCGGCTGGAAGCCCTATCCCGCCTACGACGACGGCGTGCTGGTGTGGGTGCGGCTGGACCGCCTCGGCGGCGAGGAACCGTTGGACGCCCCGGTGCTGCCCGAACGACCGGCCGGCCCGCAACTGGCCGCGGTGGCCCGACTCGAGGGTGTGTGCGAGCCCAGCGACATCATCGCCAACCGGCTCGACCCGTGGCACGGCGCCTGGTTCCACCCGTATTCGTTCGCTCAACTCGAGGTCCTGGGCGCCCCGCCGGTCGACGCCGACGACGACGCCGACGTCTTCACCACCGCCGTGACGTTCCACTTCGGCCGCATCGGCATGCCGGTGCTGGCTGAGTTCAGCGCGCCCGAGCCGCGCACCATCGTGATGCACATCCTCGAAGGAGATGCCGCGGGCAGTGTGGTCGAAACGCACGCCACACCCATCGGAACCGGCTCCGACGGACGGCCACGCACCGCGGTGATCGAGGCAGTGATCGCATCATCCGACCGCGCCGGATTCCAGCAATCGCTGCGCTTCGCGTCGCTGCTGCGGCCGTTGATGAAGCTCGGCGCCGCGCGACTGTGGCGCGACGATCTCATCTATGCGGAGCGCCGGTACGCGCTGCGCGCCAAGGAGGCTCCCTGATATGACAGCTGATCGGCCCAAGCGCGTCGTCGTGTACGGAACCGGTTTCGTCGGCCGGATGGTGATCCCCGAGATCCTCAAACATCCCGGGTTCGAACTCGTCGGTGTCGGGGTGAGCAACGCCGACAAAGTCGGAAAGGATGTCGGCGAGATCTGCGGGCTGCCCGAGCCGGTCGGCATCGCCGCGACCGACGACATCGACGCGCTGATCGCGCTCAAGCCCGACGCGCTGGTGCACTACGGTCCGACCGCGGCACAGGCCGACGCCAACATCGAGTTGATGGGCCGTTCGGGATTCGCCAACGACCTGTTCCCGATGACGTTGATGGGCCTGTGCTCGGAGGTCCGGCAGGTGCGTGCCTCCGAACTGCTCGACTACACCAACTACGAGGGCGACTACGAGTTCGAGATGGGCATCGGCCGCGAGCCCGAGTACCGGCCACTGCTGGAGAATCGCGACATCCTGGTGTTCGCCTGGGGCGCCACCGTGCCGATGATCGCCTACGCCGCCGGTATCGAACTCGACGAGATCACCACCACCTGGGACAAGTGGGTGACACCAACCCCGCGCACGACGGTCAAGGGCGTGATCGAGGCGGGTCGGGTGGCCGCGGTGCGGTTCACCATCAACGGTGTCTACAAGGGCCAGACCCGCATCCAACTCGAGCACGTCAACCGCATCGGCCACGATGCCGCACCGGACTGGCCGTCCGGCGACAAAGACGATGTCTACCGGGTCGACGTGGAGGGGACGCCGAGCATCTTCCAGGAGACCGCGTTCCGGTTCACCGACGGCTCAGGCCGAGACCCGGCCACCGCCGGGTGCCTGGCCACCGGGCTGCGGGCGCTCAACGCCGTGCCGGCGGTCAACGAGCTTCCGCCGGGCTGGGTGACCCCGCTCGATCTCCCGCTGATCGCCGGGAAGGGCACCATCCGCTAGGGCGTCAGTTCCTGCGGCGGTGCACCAGCAGACCGACGATCACCCCGACCACCAGCATGGCACTGAGCAGCAGCCACATCGGTGACTCGACGGTGATCCACAGCAGGCGCACCGCCTGGCGGTCGCGGTTCTGGCCGATGAAGACCGCGGCAAGCGTCACCAGGGCGATGGCCGCCCAGTTGCGCAACGCGAAGCTACTCAGTGCGCCGCCGGTGCGGCGGCCGGGCTCGTCAGCGGACATGTGGCCTCCTAGCTGCTCTGGTGATGACGGTATCTGTTGGTCATCGCGCGATCCTGGCCGCGGTATGTTTGGTGCCGGTGGGAGCGCTTCCGCCGTCAGCGGCGGGAGGAACTGTGGCACACAGACCGACGACGTTGCTGGATCGGCTCGGCGCCCTGCGCGGCCTGCTCACGATCAGCGACACCGACTACACCGCCTATATGCGGTCCTACGGCGAGTTGTTCGTCGATTCACCGGAGAACACCAGGGCCGATTACGAGCAGGGCGTCCCGCTTCGCGGGTATCCCCAGGGCAGCAGCAACGAACTGACTGAGCTGTACAAGGTCATCCACCTGCTGTGCACGCTCGGCTCGGTGGAGAAGATGTACATGCCGCCGACGATCGACCCCGATCAGTCGGTGCTGACGAACCAGATCCTGTTCGAGCGGATCGTCGCTAACGATCTGCAGCTGCGTCCGGGCGAGAAGGTGCTCGAACTGGGCTGCGGTTGCGGTGCGATCGCCGAGCACATCGCGGAGCTGACCGGGGCGACCCCGTACGGCGTCAACCTGGACCTGTCGCAGATCGAGAAGGCTTGGCGCAACCCCAACCTGCCGAGGGACAACTTCGCGGTCGGCGACTTCAACAAGGCCCTCGAGTTCGACGATGCATCGTTTGACGCCGTGTACGCGATTCAGCCGATGACCTACGTCAGTGACCATGCCTACACGTTCTCCGAGGTGTTCCGAATCCTGAAGCCGGGCGGGGTGTTCGTCATCAACGACGTTGCGGCACTGGACGCATACGACCGGTCCAATGAGCACCAGCGGACCCTGATCCAGCACACCCGTGAGCTGACGGTGTTCGGTGGGTTCTGGTACTACCGCTACTGGGAGGACGTGTACCGCGCCGCCGGCTTCGAGTTGGTCTCCTCGGTGGGTCGGCCCGCCGTCGAGCTGATCAAGAAGGAAGTCGCCCTGTTCGACAAGTACGAGGCGGCATTCAGGGTCCTGGCGAAGCTGCGGGTGATCCCGAAGAAGACCAACGCACTGATGCAGCGCATGAACGCCAACAGCCAGTCCTACATCCAGGCCGAGGAAGAGGAACTTCTGACTCTGAACTGGTACTGCGTTGGGCGCAAGCCGAGGTAGGAGACCGCCGATGAAAGCCGTCAGTTGCGCCCGCGGAACGCTCTCGGTAGTCGAGGTGCCCGACCCGCGACCGGGACCCGGTCAACTCGTCCTCGATGTTCGTGCCTGCGGCATCTGCGGGTCGGATCTGCACGCCAAGGATCACGCCGACCAACTCACCGACGTGATGGCGACGATGGGCTACCCGGACTTCATGCGTTCGGATACGGCGACGGTGATGGGCCACGAGTTCTCCGGGGTGATCACCGAGCGTGGGACCAAGTCGCCGAAGAAGCTCCGGGAGGGCATGACCGTCGTGTCGTTCCCGCTGGTGCGCACCCACGGTGCGGTGCAGTTGACCGGACTGTCCCCGCTGGCACCGGGTGGCTACGCCGAGCGGGTGCTGGTGGAGGCATCACTGACCTTCCCGGTACCCAACGGGCTGTCGGCGGAGCTGGCCGCGCTGACCGAACCCATGGCGGTGGCCCTGCACGCGGTGCGCCGCGCCGAGGTGCGCAAGAGCGATACGGCCGTCGTGCTGGGCTGCGGGCCGGTGGGCTTGGGGGTGATCTGTCAGCTCAAGGCGGCCGGGGTGAGCACCGTCATCGCCAGCGACTACTCGCCGTCGCGCCGGGATCTGGCCGCGCGATGCGGCGCCGACGTCGTCGTCGACCCCGCGAAGGACTCGCCGTACGAGCGGATCACCGCCAAGGGGGTCATCACCAAGGTGCCCGCGCTCTACGACCTGGCGCTGTCGTCGATGACCAGGCTGCGCAAGCTGCCCGGGTGGTCACACGTGTACCGGGCCGCCGATGCCGCCGGTGCGGCCGGCCCGAAGCGGCCGGTCATCTTCGAGTGCGTCGGCGTGCCCGGAATGATCGATCGCGTGATCGCGGACGCCCCGCTGAACTCACGCGTGATCGTGGTGGGCGTCTGCATGGGCACCGACCAGTTCCGGCCGACCATGGCACTCGGCAAGGAACTCGACATGCGCTTCGTGTTCGGTTACACCCCGCTGGATTTCTTCGACAGTCTGCACATGCTCGCCGACGGCAAGGTCAACGCCGCGCCGCTGATCACCGGAACGGTTGGACTGGCGGGCGTGGCCGGTGCGTTCACCGCACTCGGCGATCCGGAGAAGCACGCGAAGGTGCTCATCGACCCGCGCAGTACGGCCGTTCTGGACTAGCTGCCTCGCGTGACCCACTCGTCGTAGTTCACCAGCTCATCGCCAATCCGGGTGCTGTCACCGTGGCCGGTGTAGACGACGGTGTCCGCGGGCAGCGCCCCGAGCTTGTCCTTGATCGAGCCGAGGATGGTGGGAAAGTCGGAGAACGACCGCCCGGTG
>JAIOQK010000161.1 GCA_021413425.1 Mycobacterium sp. | reverse complement strand
ACGGCGATCGCCATACCCGGGATACCGGAGCTGTTCATCAGCTCTTCGGCGATGCCGTCGAGCTTCGCGACGGCGTTGGCGACGGCGTTGTCCGGCAGCGGCATGGCCGGAATCAGTTGCGGCGGGGCATCAGCGGCCGGGGACTCGGTTCGTGGCGCCGGTGAGCCGCATGCGGTCAGTGTCGCCACCAGTGCCACCGCGGCCGCGCGACGGACGTGCCGATGACTCACAACCGCCACCAACGCTCACTCGGTGGCGTCTGTCCCGCTACTACACGGCCACCCGGTTTGGGCACGGCCACCTCCACGCCCTCGGCGGCGGCGGCCTCCAGCACCCGCTCGGCGGGTTCAGCCCACGGATGCGGGGCCAGCCGGAAGGTGCCCCAGTGGATCGGCACCAGCACGCCGATGCCGCGCAGATCACGGTGCGCGCGCACGGCTTCCTCCGGGTTCATGTGGATGTCCGGCCAGGACTTGTTGTACGCGCCGATGGGCAGCAGGGTCAGATCGAATGGTCCGTGCTGTGCGCCGATCTCGGCGTAACTGGAGGTGTAGCCGCTGTCGCCGCCGAAGAAGGCGCGGTGCTGCGGGCCCTGGATGGCCCACGACGCCCACAGGGTGTTGTTGCGGGAGAACAACCTGCCGGAGAAGTGCCGGGCCGGGGTGCAGTGCAGGGTGAGGTCCCCGACGCGGGTGCTGGTGTTCCAGTCCAGTTCGACGATGCGCTCGGCGGAGACTCCCCACTCCCGAAGGTGCGCACCGACACCCAGCGGTGTGATGAACGGGGCGCGCTGCGTTCGGGCCAGCGCCCGCACCGTCGCCATATCGAGGTGGTCATAGTGGTCGTGGCTGATCACCACCGCGTCCAGTGCCGGCAGTCCCTCGAGCGCGACCGGCGGCGGGTGCATACGCTGCGGCCCAACCGTTTTCGACGGGGAGCAGCGCTGGCTCCACACCGGGTCGGTGAGCAGGCGGTAGCCGTCGATCTCGATGAGCGCGGTGGCGTGGCCCAGCCACGTCGCCGCGAGCGGGTCAGCGGTGGCCGGTGACGGCGGCGCGGCGAGCGGAATGGGCGATTGCGGCCTGCTCTCCGCGGGATTGGAGAAGATCTCGAAGATGATGAGCCGGTTCTCCTCGGCGTCGAGTTTGATCGCCGAGGCGGGCTCGAGATTGTGGAAGACCCCGTCGCGGTAGTTCGGTGAACCCTCGACGGCCGCGCGGATCGCGCCCGCGCTCGCACCCAGTGCCGCCGGGGTCTCGCGCAGGGCCCGCAGCACCCATCCGCCGGCGGCCAGGGATGCGGAGCCGGCGGCCAGTCGCACCGCGGCCTTGCCGGGCACCAGTGACTCCCATGAAGGTAGGCCGGGCACGGCGCTCAGGCTCCCTGGAACCTCGGGGCACGTTTCTCCACCCGCGCCACCTGGGCTTCGATCACGTCCTGGCTACCCCAGGCCGCGTCAAACATTTCCTTGTGCAGCCCGGACTGGTCCTCGTAGGCACCGTCGTCGTTGAGCACCCGCTTGGAGTGCCGCACCGACAGCGGAGCCAGTCCGGCGATCTCGGCGGCCCAGGCCTGGGCGTCGGCCAGGGTGCCGATCCGATTGGCCATGCCGGTCAGCAGCGCGGTCTGCGAGTCCAGTCTGTCGGCGGCCAGCAGCATGCCCCGGGCGCGGCCGTGACCGGCCAGCGAGGACAGCCGCCGGATGCTCCAATTGTCCAGGGCAAGGCCGTATCTGGCGATCGGGAACTGAAAGTAGGCCTCGGGTGCCACCACCCGCAGATCGCAGACCATCGCCAACTGGACACCGGCGCCGATGGCGGGGCCGTTGATGGCCGCGATCACCGGGACCGGCACCGCGTCGATGGCCTTGTTCAAAGCGATCGCCTTGTCCGGGAAGTTTGCCGCGAAGACGTCGCCGGAGAGGTCCGCCCCGGCGCAGACCACCGTGCCCGCGCCGGTGATCACCACCGCCCGCACATCGTCGGCGGAGGCCTTCTCCACGGCATCGCGCAGGGCATCAGCGAGTTCGGTGTTCAGCGCGTTGCGCCGCTCCGGGCGCTGCAGTTCGATGGTCATGACGTCACCGCTGCGCTCGATACCGATCATGGCCGAGAGCCTACTGTCCGGGCCGGGGTCGCTGACCGCTCGGCCGAAGGCCCGATCAGCGGCAGGTCAGCGCGTGGACGACGGTTCACCAGCAGCATGGCGAAGGCCTGCAACACCTGTCCCACCGAGTCGCCGGACCGGAAGCGCACCATGACGCCGGCGGCCATCAGCAGGGCCGGTCCGGCGGCCGAGGGCACCACCGGGGGCGGCGCCAAATGCCCCGCGAGCAACCTGAGGGCGCCGAGTACCTCAAGGGCTCCCGTGAGTTTGCGGACCCGCAGCAAGCCAGGGCCACTCGGCAGCAAGGGCCTCTGCTGATGCATGCGAAGGTCAAGTGCTCGCCGACCAAGTGCCTGCCCGGGCTGGCTGTGCCGGTGATGTCGTTGGCGATCTTCGTGCTGAACTGATCTCTAAGACCCAGGAGCGCCCGGGATGGGCCCCACGGCACGTACACTCCCCACTCGGAGAAGTTCGTTCGCAGTCAAGCCAAAGGGGATCGAATGAATCGCGAGTTAGCCGCGTCATGCTTCGTCGGCCGGGTGGGCGGTCTTGCGCTGGCACTCGGTATCGGCACCGCGATGTTCGCCGGAGCCGGAACCGCTGACGCCCAGACCGAGTCGGAGTCCGCAGGCTCGGTGCCGACGGCAGAGTCGGCCGCGAAACCTGCGCGCGGCAGCAGGGCGGTGCCCCAGGCGGTCGTCGGACGCGATACTCCCCGACGGGTGACGATGCCGGCTCGCGGCCACGAACCACAGTCAGATACGCCGCACGCACAGCACAATGCCCGCGCCGCGGTGTCGCTTCCGCGGCAGATCGCAGCCGGACCGGACCATCGCGCGGCGGCAGCCACCGGGGTTCCCAGCGCCCCGGCTGTGCCCGCGGTGGCGCCCCTTCAGTGGACGATTGCGGCCGCCGCGCGACGGGATACAGATCCCGCATCGGCCGCATCAGTCGCCGACGCGGCCACCCCTCGCAGCCCCCAGGTATGGACCGGTAAAGGGATCACCGTCACCTCGGAAGTCGGTGTCGTTGACGGCATCGTGCTGGGCGCCTTCCAAGCCGCCAGCGCCAGCGGGGCGGCCCTCAGTTTTACCTCTCTCGCCGGCAGCAACGGCGGCAAGTTGGCGTTGAACAGTGTTCCGGGAATCAACAACGGCTTCACCTTTCTCCCCTATGCGAACTGGTTGGACGCCGGAGGCGCCAAGGGCACCGAGCAGATCCGAGTCGGCATCAGGGAACTCACACTGTTCGACGCTGTGCTGATCAACGTTCCGGTAGTGGGAATGGTCGCGGCGCCAGTGATCAACCTTCTCCAGGACACCCCCCTCATCAGCGACCTGCTGGCGCCGCTGATCGGTTCCTCGGTGGTCGCGACGATCGATGTCGACGTCACGTCGCTGGCACCCGGTGACACACCGGTGGCCTTCACCTACGACGTGGAGTCTTTCGACGGGGTGAAGCTCAGCACTAACTTCTTCCCGGCCGCCCAATTGGCTTCCGGCGCCACCGCGCCCACAACAATCATCGCGCCCGGCTTCGGTGCTCCCGGCGGCACGCGACCCTACGACGTCTACGCGCTGAAGAACGAGGTTCCCGGCATCGCCACGATGCGCGCTCTGGGGTACAACGTCGTCACGTTCGATCCGCGCGGCGAGTTCGACTCGGGCGGCGTCATGCGGACCGCTGAACCGAACTACGAAGGCAGGGACACCTCGGCCATCATCTCCTGGATCGCCGGAAGCACCCCCGCCGCGCTCAACGCGCCCGGTGATCCGCGGGTTGGCATGGTTGGCGGGTCCTACGGCGGCGCACTGCAACTCGCCACCGCCGAGGATCCGAGAATCGACGCGATGGTGCCGGTCGGCAACTGGAACACGCTGCTGGAGACGTTCTATCCGGCGGAGACGTTCAAAAGCGCCTATGGCGCGCTGTATCTGCTGAATCTGATCATCAGCGGTGCGCGTGTCGATCCGCAGTTGTACTGGGCGGTGGCTACCGGACTCGGGTTGAACTGGCTGGGTCCGTGGTCGAAGGAGCTCATGAACGCCAGCACGCCGCCGCTGGATCAGCTGAGGGCCCCGACCCTGCTCGGCCGCGGCATGCAGGACGTTCTGGTTCCCCTGGAACAGGGCGACGAGATCGCCGAGACGGTACTCGGCAACGGGCTGGGCACCGCGGTGAAGACGTTCTGGTTCACCGGCGGTCACGGCGCCGTCGGCTTGCTGCCCGACGATCAGAGCGCCCGGCTGATCGCGAACACGGTGGTCTGGCTCGACAGCTACGTCAAGGGCAACGGCTCGGCCGCCCAGTCGATCCCCAATTTCCAGTGGTACGACCAGACCGGCGCTTACTACTCTTCTCCGCTGTTGAGCTTCCAGGACGGCTTCAACAACCTCCCCGACGTCATCGCGACTGCACCGGGCGGCCTGCTGGGAATTCTGCCGCTGCTCGGCGGGTCCGGGCCCGGCGTGGGCGTCTTCCCACTCAGCCTGGTCAACGCGAGCCCGGCCACTAACGCCATCGACGTGGCGGTGCCGTCCGCGCAGCTCGGGTCCGGGACACAGGTGGTCGGCGCGCCCACGGTGAGTTTCAGCTACCGCGGGCTGGGGACCAGCGGCGCGGTCTTCGCCCAGGTGATCGACAACGCCACCGGCGCAGTGTTGGGCAACGTGGTCACGCCGGTGCCGGTAGTTCTCGACGGCCGCGAACGGACCGTCACGGCCGACATCGCCGAGATCGCCTACACCGTCGGCGAGGGTGATTCGCTGACCGTCCAGATCACCAGCTCGGCAACGGCGTTCGCCAACGCGGCCTTCGGCGTGATCGACATCGCAAACATCACCGTGACCCTCCCCAACCGCACCGCCTAGCGGTCTCCTCAGGCCAGCGAGTCCATCCAGGCTCGGTGCAGGGCGGCGTAGCGCCCGCCGGATCCGATCAGCTGCGCCGGTGAGCCGTCTTCGACGATGCGGCCCTGCTCTACCACAAGCACCCGGTCGGCGATCTCCACCGTGGACAGCCGGTGGGCGATGATCACCGCGGTGCGCCCCGCCAGCACGGTGCGCAGCGCCCGCTGGACCTGACGTTCGCTGGGGATGTCGAGGGCGGAGGTGGCCTCGTCGAGTATCAGCACGGCCGGGTCGGCGAGGAAGGCCCGCGCGAACGCCACGAGTTGACGCTGCCCGGCCGAGAGCCGTCCGCCGCGCTTGGCGACGTCGGTGCCGTACCCCTCGGGCAGCGCCTCGATGAACTCGACGGCGCCGACCGCCTCGGCCGCGGTCCGCACCTCCTCATCGGTGGCGTCGGGGCGGCCGAATCGGATGTTCTCGGCGACCGTGCCGGTGAACAGGAAGTTCTCCTGGGTGACCATCACCACGTGGCGGCGCAGATCGCTCTGCGACAACGCGCGCAGATCCACGCCATCGAGGGTCACCGAACCCGCCAGCGGGTCGTAGAACCGGGCGATGAGTTTGGCGATGGTGGTCTTGCCCGCGCCGGTGGTGCCGACCAGTGCCAGGGTTTGTCCGGCAGGCACCGTCAGGGACAGATCAGACAGGATCGGGCGGTGTTCGACGTAGCCGAAAGACACGTGCGCGAGGGCGATCTCGCCCCGCGCGGTCTGCAGTTGCACCGGGTCGGGCGGGTCGCCGATGGCGGGACGGACGGCAAGGACCCCGGCGATCTTCTCCAGTGCCGCGGACGCCGACTGGAAGGTATTGAAGAACTGGGAGATCTCCTGCATGGGCTCGAAGAACATCCGCAGGTACAGCAGGAACGCCGCCAGGGTGCCGATGGTCATCTGCTCGTTGAGCACGCGGTATCCGCCGTAGAGGAGCACCACACCGGTGGTGATGTTGCCGACCAGTTTCACCCCGGGCATGAAGATCGCCAGTAACTGGAAGGCCCGTTCGTTGACGGCGCGATACTCGTCGGCGACCTCGTCGAAGATCTGCTGGTTGCGCGGCTCGCGCCGGTAAGCCTGCACCGCCTTGATGCCGGTCATGGTCTCGACAAACTGCACGATCACCAGTGCGGCGCTCTCGCGGACCTTGCGGTAGTTCTTGTACGACTCGGTGGTGAACCACCACACCAGCGCAGCGAGCACCGGGACGGCGGTCAGGCACATCAAGCCGAGCCGAACATCTAGGTACACCAACAGAATTGAGGTGCCGAACAGGGTCAGCACCGCGGTGACGAGGCTGTCGAACCCGTTCTCCAGCATGTCCTGGATGGCCTCGACGTCGTTGGTGGATCGGCTGACCACCCGCCCTGAGGTATAGCGGTCGTGGAAGGCGACGTCGAGGCGTTGGAAATGGCGGAACAGCCGGCGGCGCAGTTCCAGCAGCACCCGTTGCCCGGTGCGGCCGGAGATGTTGAGAAACAGCATCCGGGTGACCGCCTGGACGATCACCACTGCGCACAGTGCCCCGACCACGACCGCCAGTTCACCGGGAGCGTCGCCGGCCAGAAGTGGCGGTATGGCGCGGTCGATCCCGCGCTGCACCAGCAGCGGAACCGACAGCCGCGCGGCGTTTTCCACCACGACCACCACCGCCAGGAATGCGACGGTGTACCGGTAGGGCCGCAGCAGCGATCCCAGCAGCGCCCTGGCCTTGGCCGCGCCGTTGGCGCTGTCGACCGCCTCCGGGTCGTTCCCGGCGTCGTCCCCCGCGTCATCGTCGAGGCGCCCGCGCCACTGCGCGGTGGTCATCGGTTGCCGGCTTCGTAGGCGGCGTACCCCGCTGCACGGCGGGCGGCGGTCTCCTCGTAGTCGTGGTCGAGGCGGCGGCGCTCGGCGTCGTCCTCCCACTGCGGGTGCGGTTCGCATCCGTCGTCCAACTCGTCGTCGGCGGCCAGCAGGTAGCGGTAACGCGGGACCGTCGCCAGCAGCTCCTCGTGGGTGCCGATGTGGGTGATGGTGGCCGATCCGCCGTCGGTGTCGAGCAGGGCGACCTTGTCGGCCAGCAGCACCGTCGAGGCCCGATGCGCCACCACGACCCCGGTGACCTCGGTCAGCACGCCGCGCAGCGCGGCGGTGACCGTCGCCTCGGTGTGCATGTCCAGCGCCGACAGGGTGTCGTCGAGGACCAGGATGCGCGGCCGGGCCAGTATGGCGCGGGCCAGGGCGAGACGCTGGCGCTGCCCGCCGGAAAGGCTCATCCCCTGTTCGCCGATGCGGGTCTGCAGGCCGAAGGGAAGGTCGTAGACGAACTGCGCCGCAGCGATCTCGATGGCGCGGGCCAGCTCGGAGTCATCGGCGTCAGGGTTGCCCAACCGCAGATTCTCCGCGACGGACATCGAGAACAGGGTGGGGTCCTCGAACGCCACGGCCACCAGTGAGCGCAGTGTCGGCAGGCTCAGCTCGCGGATGTCGACGCCGTCGATCGTGATACGCCCCTCGGTGACGTCGTAGAGCCTCGGAATGAGGCCGGCCAGAACGGATTTCCCGGATCCGGTGGCACCGACCAGCGCCAGGGTCTGTCCGGGTTCGACGCTGAAGCTCACCCCGCGCAGCACCGCGGTGTCCGAATCAGGGAACCGGAAGCCCACGTCGACGAAGTCCAGCCGCGCCCCGCGCGGCGGCACGTCGCGCGGGCCGTCGGCGATCTCCGGGGGAGCGTCGAAGATCTCGGCGATCCGGTTGGCCGCGGTCATCGCCTCCTGGGTCATCGACAGCAGGAACCCCAGCGAGGCGATCGGCCAGACCAGCGACAGCATCATGGTGATGAAGGCCACCAGGGTGCCCAGTGTCACCAACTGCTGGCCGGCGGCGTAGGCGCCGAAGCCGAGAACCACGATCAGGGTGAGGTTCGGGATGACCTCCAGCAGGGTCCAGAACCGCGCGGAGACCGAGACCTTGCGGATCTGGCTGTCGTAGAGCTCCACGGCCTGGGTGTCGAAGCGGGTGAACACGTAGTCCTCGCGGCCGAACGATTTGACTGTCCGCACCCCCAGGGCGGCCTCCTCGACGCCGGTGGCGACGTGACCGGTCTGATCCTGGGCCTGGCGCGACAGCGCGGTGAACACCCGCTCGAAGCGCAACATGGTCCAGCTGACCGGCAGCACAGAGATCAGCACGACCACCCCCAGCGGCCAGTACATGGCCAGCAGAATGCCGGTGACGATGACGATCTGGAGGATGTTGAGCATCAGGAACACCAGACCGAAGGAAAGCAGCCGGCGAATCGTGCTGAGGTCGTTCATGATCCGCGACAGAAGCTGCCCGGACTGCCAGCGGCCGTGAAACGCCATCGGCAGCACCTGCAGCCGGGCGTAGAGATCCTTGCGGATGTCGGCCTCCACGCCCATGGTGGCCCGCGCGACAAGCCAGCGGCGGATGAACCACAGCATGGCCTCGGCGACCCCGAGGGCTACGGCGGCCGATCCGACCACCCACAGTCCGCCGGGGTCGCGGTGGCGGACCGGCCCGTCGATCACGGCCTTGGTCATCAACGGAATCGCCACCGTGGCGATCAGGCTGAGCAGCGCCACCACGATCATCGCGATCCAGCGGGCCCGGTAGGGCAGCAGGTAGGGCAGCAGGCGCCACAGATCGGAGAAGGTCCGCACCCGCGCCGGTTGCGGGGCGATCCGCGGCCGAACCCCGCCGCTACTCACCACGTCCACGGCCGAATCCTCTCCTGCGCCCCAGCGGCCGACCCCGGTGTCGATCTTGTCACGGCGCACGGCTGCGGCTTACCCCACGGCCTGCCTCCCGCCCGGATGCGCGGCGATCAGGCAGGATGGGGACCATGGACAGCGGCTCTGCTTCGCCGCGCGTGCTGGTGGTCGACGATGACCCGGACGTGCTGGCTTCGCTGGAACGCGGACTACGGCTTTCCGGTTTCGAGGTGAACACCGCGGTCGACGGCGCCGAGGCCCTGCGCAGCGCCACCGAGAACCGCCCGGACGCGATCGTCCTGGACATCAACATGCCGGTGCTCGACGGGGTGAGTGTGGTGACCGCGTTGCGGGCGATGGACAACGACGTCCCGGTGTGTGTGCTCTCGGCGCGCAGCTCGGTGGACGACCGGGTGGCCGGGCTGGAGGCGGGCGCCGACGACTACCTGGTGAAGCCGTTCGTGCTTGCCGAACTGGTGGCGCGGGTCAAGGCGCTGCTGCGCCGGCGCGGCTCGGTTGCGACGTTCTCCTCGGAGACCATCCAGATGGGTCCGCTGGAGGTGGACATCCCCGGTCGGCGCGCCCGGGTCAATGGCGTGGATGTCGATCTGACCAAACGGGAATTC
>JAIOQK010000160.1 GCA_021413425.1 Mycobacterium sp. | reverse complement strand
AAGGACGTCGGGGCCGGGCGCTCGCTGCTGGACAACCGGGCGGCCGCCGCGCTGATGGCCAAGCTGCGCGGCGCGGCGGAGCGTGCCGACCCGCTGTCCGGGCTCACCGAGCAGGAGCGGGTGCTGCTCGGCCTGCTCGGCGAGGGTCTGACCAACAAACAGATCGCCGCGCGGATGTTCCTGGCCGAGAAGACCGTGAAGAATTACGTGTCACGGCTGCTGGCCAAACTGGGTATGGAGCGCCGCACCCAGGCGGCGGTCTTCGTCTCCAAACTCGGCCAGCAGCAGCGCCCCGAGTAGGTCTGGCACGATAACCACTGTGGCCGATAAGCCCGGCCCGCGGCGGGCACGCAAGGGCACCCATCCGGTGCGCGACACCCTGGCTCAGTTGCGCCTGCGTGAGCTTCTCGGCGAGGTACAGGACCGGGTCGAGCAGATCGTCACCGGCCGCGACCGCATCGACGGACTCCTCGAGGCCATGTTGACCGTCACCTCCGGTCTTGACCTCGACACCACGCTGCAGACCATCGTGCACACCGCCACCGAACTGGTGGACGCCCGCTACGGCGCGCTGGGAGTGCGCGGTGAGGCGCACGAGTTGATCGAGTTCATCACCGAGGGATTCGACGAGAAGACCCGCGCGCTGGTCGGCCCCCCGCCGGGCGGCCGCGGCGTGCTCGGCGTGCTCATCGACGACCCCAAGCCGATCCGTCTCGATGACATCCGCCATCACCCCGACTCGGTGGGGTTCCCGGCCAACCACCCGCCGATGCGCACCTTCCTCGGGGTGCCGGTGCGGATCCGCGACGAGGTGTACGGCAACCTCTACCTGACCGAGAAGGCAGGCGGTCAGCCGTTCAGTGAGGACGACGAGGTTCTGGTGGAGGCGCTGGCGGCGGCAGCCGGGATCGCCATCGACAACGCCCGGCTCTATGAGCGCTCGCGCACCCGGCAGTCCTGGATCGAGGCCACCCGCGACATCGCCACCGAACTGCTCGCCGGCGACGAGCCGGCGCGGGTGTTCCGGCTGATCGCCGACCGGGCGCTGATACTCACCGAGGCAGACGCGGTGGTGGTCGCCGTGCCATCCGATGACGACATCGACCATGACGGCGGGGCCGTCGGCGACCTCGTGGTCGTCGAAACCGCCGGCCAGGCGCGCCCGCCGGAGTCCCTGGGCACCATCGCGGTGTCGGGCACCGCGGTGGGGGCGGCCTTCCTGGACCGGACACCCCGGCGCCTCGATGTCGCCGATCAGCCGGTCGCGGCGCAGGTGATGGATGCCGCCGGACCGGCCATGGTGCTTCCGCTGCGGACCACCGACACCGTCGCCGGGGTGATCGTCATCGCCCGCCACGACGGCGCACGGCCGTTCACCGATGACCAGTTCGAGATGGCGGCCGCCTTCGCCGACCAGGCCACCCTGGCCTGGCAGCTGGCCAACAGCCAGCGTCAGATGCGCGAACTCGATGTCATCGCCGACCGCGACAGGATCGCCCGGGATCTGCACGACCACGTCATCCAGCGGCTGTTCGCAGTGGGCCTGTCGCTGCAGGGCACCATTGGGCGGGCTCGCTCGGCAGATGTGCAGCAGCGGCTGTCCGACACCGTCGACGAGTTGCAGAACGTGATCGGCGACATCCGCACCACGATCTTCGATCTGCACGGCGGAGCCGCCGGTGCCACCCGGCTGCGCCAGCGGATCACCGAAGCGGTCGGCGGGTTCTCAGTGGCCGGTGTGCGAATCAGCGTGCAGTTCGTCGGGCCGCTGTCGGTGGTCGACGGCGCGCTGGCCGACCACGCCGAGGCGGTGGTACGCGAGGCCGTCAGCAACGCCGTGCGGCATGCCGGCGCGGCCGCGCTCACCGTCACCGTGCGCGTCGAGGACGATCTCACCGTCGAGGTGATCGACGACGGGTGCGGCATGCCGGCCGATGTCACCCCCAGCGGGCTGGCCAACCTGCAGGCCCGGGCGGCCGAGGTCGGCGGGGAACTGGCGATCGGCGCCGCGGAGGGCGGCGGGACTGCGCTGCGCTGGACCGCGCCGCTGTAACTAGCGCGCGACTATCACCGCGCGACACCCAATTGCGCGGCTCCTCCTCCGGCTCTCGCCGGCATCGTCACCGCGCGACGATCACCGGCATCCGGGCGGCGTTGACCACCGCCGTGCTCACCGAGCCGAGCAGCATCCCGGCGAACCCGCCGCGGCCGTGGCTGCCGACGACCAGCAGCTGTGCCGATTCCGCCTGTTCGATCAGTTGGTGGGCGGGGCGGTCGACCACCACGGTGCGTCGCACCAGGACGTCGGGATAGTGCTCCTGCCAGCCGGCCAGCCGCTCGCCGAGGGTCTCCTCCCCCATCGCCTGCAGCGTCGACCAGTCGGTGCCGGGA
>JAIOQK010000215.1 GCA_021413425.1 Mycobacterium sp. | reverse complement strand
CGTCGGCGAGCACGCCAAGGCGATGGTGTACTCGGTGACCGAGGGCGAGGACAAACCGCTGAAGTACCCGGTGATGTTCCGCTCGGTGGATGTGGTGCTGCTCAATAAGATCGACCTGGTGCCGCACCTCGACGCCGACGTGGACACCTACGTCAAGCGCGTGCGGCAGGTCAATCCCGACGCGACGATCCTGCCGGTCAGTGCCCGTACCGGCGAGGGCATGGCCGCCTGGTTCGACTGGCTGCGCGCGTTCGCCTCAGCCCGCTGACGCCGGGCGTCGCGTCGACGGAGGCCCAGGGGCCTCAGGCGGGCGTGACGCGCACGACCAGCAGACAGATGTCATCGGCGTGGGGCGAGGGCGCCACCGCCTCGGCCAGCGCTTCGCAGTCCAGCAGGGCGGTCGGCGGCCAGTGGGTGAGCACCTGCTCCAGGTGGGCGATACCCGCCTGCACATTGTGGCCGTGGTGCTCCACCAGACCGTCGGTGTACATCACCACGACGTCGCCCGGATGCAACCGCACCGTCTGCTCACCGAACATCGAGTCGGTGAACGGGCCCAGCACCGGGCCCTCGGCATCGGAGAGCCGGATCACCTCCCCGGTGTCGGCCCGGCGCAGCAGCGCCGGCGGATGTCCGGCCGAACTGTAGGACAGTGACTGTGTCTCCGGATCGAAGATCGCGACCAGGGTGGTGGCGAACTCACCGCGGATGAATGCTCCGGCGAAACGATTCAGCTCCCACAGCAGATGCGCCGGGCGAAGGCCTTGATAGGCATAGGCGTTTCCAGTGCTGCGCAACTGCGCCATATCCTCGACCGCCGTCAGTCCGTGGCCGATGACATCGCCGACGGCCAGGTAGGTCGCCCCGCCCGCTAGGGGCACGACGCTGTACCAGTCACCGCCGAGGCCGTGAGCGACATCGTCGGGTTCATAGAGCGCGCGGTACTCGAGACCGTTCACCTCGACCTGAACGACCGGTTGCGCCACCGAATGCAGAACCGCCGCCCGCGAGTGCTCATCGGCGTAGATCCGGGCGCGCACCAGTGCCTGACTCACCAGCGAGGCCACTGCCGAGATGTAGGCGAGTTGCGCGGTGTCCAGCGGCTGCGGATCGGACCACACCAGCTGTAGCGTGCCGAACGGATCGCCGCCGGCGGTCAGTGGCCAACCGACCAGTGACTCGACCGCGCCTACCGTCAACCAGTGCGCCCTTCCGGGGTAGGTATCGAGGTATTCCGACGCGGTGTGCATGACGACCGGATTGCCGAGCCGGATCGAATCGGTGGCTACCGACCGCTCGCTCAGCGCCACGCCGCCGCGGAACGCCTCAACCATCGCGGGCGGATATCCGGACGCGGTGATCCACTCGATCGAATGGCCGTCCGAGCTGATCAGGCCCAGGCTCAGCGCGCTGGCGCCGGCCTCGTGGAGCACGTGGCTCTCCAGTGCCTCGCCGATGTCGCGCGGTGTCAGCGCGACGAACAGTTCCTGCGCCAGCCAGGCCAGCGTCTCTAGCCGTACGCGTTCCCGGTGCTCGATCTCCTGTTCCCGCTGGGCGGTCAGCCGCGCGGCGGCCTCTTGGCCGATCAGCATGGCCACGACGATGATCGTTGCCAGGAATGCCTGGGTGAGCCAGACTCGGCCGGCCTGCGAGATATCGAGACTGGCGAACAGTCCGTACCCGCGGGTGGTCATGATGTTGCCCAGGAATGCCGCCACCACACCGGCCAGTGCGACGCCGAGCATATTGAGCCGAAACGCCGCTAATGCCAGTAGCGGCAGCAGCAGCACCGACGGAGGCACCTCGACCCAGAAGGTGGCCACCGACAGC
>JAIOQK010000214.1 GCA_021413425.1 Mycobacterium sp. | reverse complement strand
TCTCCAAAAACCATGTCCTCTCCGAAGATCTACACCGCGCTCGCAGTGTTTCAAGCGGTGGACGCCGTCGCCTGCGCGGCCCAGGTGCCGCCCATCAAGAAGAGCCTCGACTCGGTCGGCTGTCCGGACAACGTTCGGCGAGTCTTGCCTGCGGTCAAGGGCGCGGCAGCCATCGGACTGCTTTCGGCGAAGTGGTTTCCAGGGCTCGCGAGGCTGACCACGGCAATGTTGACCCTCTATTTCGCACTGGCCGTCGGAGCGCATGTCCGAGTCCGTGACAAAGCCGTCAATGCACTTCCGGCGGCGGCTCTGCTAACCACGTTTGCGGTCATGACGTTCAAGGGCCCAGAGTCCTCACAAAAGCCGTAGGGGCGAACGAATCCTGGCGCTTCGCGGGTGAACTAGTCGCATTCGCATTATGCGAAAACGGGCGTGACGCCGTAGGGCAGTATCTGCATCGATGGGTGTAGTGGGATTACGGGAGTCGACAGGCCGATCGGCCTTGGTTGTGGCCATTGTTGTGGCCATTGCGACTTCGGCTGCATGCGGTCTGACATCGACGACCGTGACCGGGACTGCGACGCCTCCTTCAAAGTCCGTCACCGCCGCCGTCCCCGGCGCGTTCCGGGACGGCGGACTGGAGTTCGTCGTGACCGATATCTCCGAGAATCGTCTGGTGGGCGACCCTGAGGATCCCGGTCTGTCCGTCACCGCCCAGGGAGTGTTCGTCGTCATCACCCTGTCGATCCGCACCCTGGGGAGCGCAACGGTGACGTTCTTGGACCGCGACCAGAGTCTGATCGACGCGGCAGGTACGCGGTTTTCCACTGATATGGCCGCCGATATCTACGGCAACCTCGACGTTCATTCGACCCGGATGAGTCCCGGACACGGGTTGGTGGTCCGCCTCGCCTTCGATGTTCCGGTCGGCACCGTGCCCCGGACCCTGCTGCTGCGCGAGTCGGAAACCTCGGCCGGGGTTGCGGTACCGCTGCCGTGATGGCCTCACCCGCCCGCTGATTTGGTGCGCTACGATACTCCCGGGCAAATGGGGTGATCGTGAAAGTAGCAGTACAGATAGGCCGGGTTGGGGTTTTGGCTACCGCCCTGGGAGTCGGCGCGGCTATGTTGTGCGCGGCCCCCGGGCTTGCCTTCGCCGATGACTCCGCCGCGGATTCGGCCGCTGCGGGCACGCCCGGGCGCGGGGGTGCGCCCTCGCTGCGGCTTGCGCACCGGCCCTCGGGTGCGGTTCCGGCGGCGCGTCAGCGCTCCCTCGGCCAGACACGCGCCATCGCCCCCGCCGCCGCCGCCACTACAGCCGCCGCCACTACAGCGAGCCCGTCGGCCGCCAGCGTCCGCCGCGACCCGATCAGCTCGCTGCTCGACAACGCCGCTCCGTCGGTCGGCGCGACCCAGACCGGACAGTCGAACGACGGCGTGATCACCGGAGTGCTCGGCGTGACCGATCCCGACGGTGACGCCGCCGGCGCCGCCGTCACCTCCAACCCCGGCCATGGCCGCGTCGTACTCAACGGACTGCAGTACACCTACACACCCGACCCGCTGATGGCACATACCGCGTTCACCGACACCTTCACCGTGGTGGCCAGCGACGCCGGCAGCGGATTCCATATCCACGGCCTGCTCGGTGTGATCAATCTGCTCACCTTCGGACTGCTGGGAACGGCCGGGCACACCACGACATCGACCGTCAGGGTCAGCGTGGCGCCGTTCAATAACGCGCCGACCGCGACGGTGCGGGTCGACCCGCCCGATCCGGTCACCGGCGTGGTCACCGGTGCTGTAATGGGCAGTGACGTTAACGGTGACACGCTGACCTATACCGGGTCGGCATCGACCGAGAATGGCGCGGTAACCGTTTCTGCCACAGGTGGATTCACCTACTCCCCCGCTACACTTCCGCGCGCACAAGACACGTTCACCGTCACCGTCGATGATGGTTACGGCGGTCTTCTCCTGGTGCCGGTGACCATCACGACGGGGCAGCCCGCGCCATCTGGGCCGCTCTCGACGTTCTGCGGCTGCACGCTGATGCCGGCCGATACCGTCTTCCACGCCGACATACGCGGCCTGCCGGTACTCGCGCAGTCGGCCACCTGGACCGCCCTACTGGGCGGAAACATCCGCGCGGTGTGGGGTGGGGGTCAGTGGATGGGCAGCACCGCCGGCATGCCGGTCAACACCGTGAGCGCGGATCGCGCCGTGTAGAAGGTCATCTTCAACCGCGGCCTGAGCACCAGCGGTCCGGCAATCGACGACCGCCCCTACTCGATTCCGGACTATCCGTTGGTCGAGGGCATGCCGAGCGTCCCGGCCTGGGACCGCCACCTGCTTGTCTTCCAGGAGGGCACCTGCATCTCCCAGGAGCTCTACAACGTCGCCAACGGTGTGGAGCTACCGGCCAACGGCGTCGGCGACGCACTTGCCAACGCGATTTACGCCAGCCAGTACGGATCGGCCTGGATCGCCGAAGCGGGCGTGCGCTACGACATGAACTCGGGGCTATACCCGGTCATCGGCGAGGCCAACGCGTCCCAACTCCCCTATCTTCCGCTGATCCTGCGCCCCGACGATCTCGAGTGCGGCTCGATCGACCACATGCTGGGCATCACCATCGCCAAGGACCGCGGCACCGGCTACACCTGGCCCGCGCGCTCCGGTGACGGCACCGGCACCAATCCCGATGGCGTGCCGATGGGAACGGTGCTGCGCCTGCGCGCCGACTTCGACGTCTCCTCCTACGATCCGGCCACCCAAGTGGTGCTGCGGGCGTTGCAGGAACACGGCGCGGTGATCTACGACTCCGGCAGCCCGGGCCAGGACGGCGCGACTCTTCTGGCCATGAGTAACGGCTGGAGTGGGACCGGTTACCTCACCGCGCAGCGCGAGTTGAGCACCGTGCCACTGAGCGCGTTCGAGGCCGTCGACGTGCTCAGCCTGGCGTCAGATCCCCGCGTCGGGTGGGTGATCGGGTAGCCGAACCCAAACTCGGGGGCATCCGAGGCCAGGCCAACCGTGCCGTTCGGGCGAGACTCAGTAGTCTCACATCAGGAGGGTGGCGGTGACACACGAGAACAAGGTGACGACCGGGCACGACCACGTTCGCCCCGCACAGCCACGACGCCGCAGACAGCATCGACGACGCCCTGGCGTCCAGCGCGGCCGGAATCCGGGCGGTCAAGATCAGCCTGCTGGCCCTCGCCGCCACCGCACTGGCGCAGTTGGTGATCGTGTATTTCTCAGGGTCGGTGGCATTGCTCGCCGACACCATTCACAACTTCGCCGACGCGCTCACCGCCATTCCGCTGTGGGTCGCCTTTGCGCTCGGCACCAGGCCCGCAACCCGGCGCTACACCTACGGCTACGGGCGGGCCGAGGATGTCGCGGGTTTGTTCGTCGTCGCCATGATCGCGCTGTCGGCGGTCGTCGCCGGTGTGGAATCAGTGCGGCGCCTGACCAACCCGGTGCCGATCAACCATGTCGGCTGGGTTGCCGCCGCGGGGCTGATCGGATTCATCGGCAATGAACTGGTCGCGGTCTACCGCATCCGAGTCGGCCGGCGCATCGGCTCGGCGGCGTTGATCGCCGACGGATTACACGCTCGAACAGACGGATTCACCTCACTCGCGGTGCTGTTCGGCGCCGGCGGCGTGGCACTCGGATTCCCGCTGGCGGATCCGATCGTCGGGTTGATCATCACCGTCGCGATTCTCGCCGTACTGCGCACCGCGGCGCGGGATGTGTTCCGCCGGCTGATGGACGGCGTCGACCCGGCACTGCTGGACGCCGCTGAGACGGCGTTGGCCGCCGAACCCGGTGTCACAGGCGTGCGGAGCGTGAAGATGCGCTGGATCGGCCACCGGTTGCACGCCGAGGCCGAACTGGACATCGACCCGGCCACCTCGCTGGCCGAAGCGCACCGGATCGCGCACGGGGCCGAGCACACGCTCACCCACGCGGTGCCGAAGCTCTCCAGCGCACTGGTGCACGCGTACCCCGCGAGCTGACCCGCCCGAGACCGGCGGCGGCCTCTCAGATCCAATTGCGCCGCTTGAACGCCACGTACAGCGCCACCGCGGTCAGCACCGTCAGCACACCGCTGGCCACCACACCGGCGATCGCGCCGTATCCCGGATAGGGCACGTTCTGTCCGTACCACCCGGTCACCAGGGTGGGCACCGCGATGATGGCCGCCCATCCGGTCAGCTTCTTCATGATGGTGTTGAGCCGGGCGTCCTGCAGCGACAGATTCGTCTCGAACACCGTGGTGACCATGTCGCGCAGCGACTCGGTCCATTCCGAGGCGCGGATCACATGGTCGTAGAGGTCGTAGTACCAACTGGTGAGCTCTGTGGTGTCGGTGCCCTCCACGCCGCGGCGCATGACGGTGTTGACCACCTCGCGCATGGGCAGAACGACGCGGCGCAGTTCGACGAGTTCCTTGCGCAGCCGATAGGTGTCGCGCTGCAACTGCCGGGTCTGAGAGTGTTCGTCGAACAGGTTGTCCTCCAGCGACTCGATCGCGTCGTCTAGTTGCTGGATGGTGTCGAACTGCTCGTCGACAACAACGTCGAGCACCCCGTGCAGTAGCGCCGGGCTACCCAGGCGCAGCAGGTCGGAGTTGTCGTCCCACCGTCGCACCACCTCGCCGATATCGAAAACAGTCTGAGCTGAGTCGGTCTCATGACGCACCGTCACTACGGCGGTGGGCAGCACGAATATCGACACCCGCGCCGTAAGCAGTCGGGACTCGATCGAGCCGGACACCTGCGGACCCAGCTTCGTCGCGTAGACGGTCACAAAGGCGTGGGTGGCATACCGGGTCGCCTTGGTGCGTTCGCTGTGTTCGACGACGTCCTCGACGGCGCGTGGGTCCAGACCGAGTTCCCCGGCCAGGGCGTCCAGCACGGACTGATCGGGGTTGCACAGATCGACCAACAGCAGCGCGCCCGGAGCATGCAGATGGTCCGACACATCGGCGAGCGGGAAATCCTCGACAGTCAGTGCGCCGTCGACCCACAGCCGGGTGCGCACCGGGGTCGGGGGCGTCGTGAGCCCGATGGTCAGCCGGCGGTGTGAACGATCAGCACGTCGCACTTGGAGCGGCGGGCCACGTTGGCCGGAACCGACCCGAGCAGACGGCCTGCGATGGTGTTCAAGCCCACATTGCCGACGACGAGCAGATCCGCGCCGGTCTCCTCGACCAGGTCGACGAGTGCGTCGACCGGTGCGCCGACGACGGCACGCTCCTCGATGTTGGTGGCGCCGGCGGCCTTGGCGCGGTCCCGAGCCTCATGCAGGGTGTCGTAGATGGGGGCGGTGCCGGCCATCTTGTAGCCCTCGTCCTTGAGCACGTCAGCGGCTCGGGTGTCCTCCGGGCCGGGAAGGTAGGCCGAGGCCACGATCAGCTTGGCGTCAGCGCCCGAGGCCAGTGCGCCAGCCCTCTCGACCGCGCGCAGCGAGGAAGCCGATCCATCCGTGCCCACGACAACGGTCTTGTAGCCGCCCATTACTTATCCTCCAGGTCATTTACCGAAACTCAAGGAAACAGTAACGCCTCCGCAGGCCACGGCGGGTGCGATTCCCGACACGAAGGCCCTGAAGGGTGATGCCGGCGACACCGGCCCCTCGGTGTCCGCGAGATACGGTTGCGGCCGCAACAGAGGGAATACAGGCTCCGTGACCACCACCACACTGCGAGAACCCCGCGTCAGAGTCGAGATCAGGCGACCGGCGCCGCCCCGTGCACCGTGGGATGCGGTCGGGGTGGCCGTATTGGCGGTGCTGGTCAGCGCCTCCGGCGCGGCCCGGCCCTCGCTGTGGTTCGACGAAGCCGCGACCATCTCGGCGTCCACCCGGACGGTCGGTGAGCTGTGGCGGATGGTGGCCAATATCGACGCCGTACACGGGCTGTACTACCTGCTCATGCACGGCTGGTTCGCGGTGCTCCCGGCCACCGAGTTCGCCGCGCGGTTCTCCAGCGCGGTGGCCGTTGGCGTCGCGGCAGCCGGGGTGGTGGTGCTGGGCCGGCAGATGTCCGGCCGGGCGGTGGCAGTCACCGCCGGCGTGATCTTCGCGATCCTTCCCCGGGTGACCTGGGCGGGTACGGAGACCCGGTCGTACGCGCTGACGATGGCCGCGGCGGTGTGGCTGACCGTGTTCTGTGTGCGCACCGCCCGGAGTGGATCGCGGCGGGGATCTCGGTGGCGGTGGCTGGTCTACGCGGCGCTGATGATCGCCGCCGTGTTCCTCAACGTGTTCCTGGTGCTGATGCTCCCCGTCCACGCCGTCGTGGTGATCGCCTCCGCGCGGACCCGCGCGCCGGTACGCCGCTGGGCGGTGGCCGCCGCGGTGGCCGCGGTCGTGGCGCTGCCCTTCCTGTTGTTCACTCAGTCCCAGCTGTTCCAGGTGCAGTGGATCTCGCCACCCGGTCTGCAGACCATCGGTGACATCCTGGGGGTGCAGTACTTCGACCACGCGGTGGGTTTCGCCGCGCTCGCCGGGGTGATGATCGTGTCCGGACTGCTGTGCCTGGGGCAGGTGGGAGGAGTCACCGGCCCCCGCCCGGGGCGTCTGGTGGCGGTGACGGCTAGTTGGATCGCCATCCCGACGCTCGCCCTGCTGGCGTACTCGGTGCTGCGGCACCCGGTGTACTACCCGCGCTACCTGTCGTTCACCGCGCCCGCTGTCGCTCTACTGCTGGGGCTGTGTGTGGTGGCGGTGGGACGTTCGCGGACCGCAGTCACGGCGATCGTGGTGCTGTTCGCGCTGACCGCCGCGCCGAATTACCTCTCGCAGCGCGGTCCATACGCCAAGGAGCAGATGGATTTCAGCCAGGTGGCCGATGTCATCGGCCGGTACGCCACACCGGGTGACTGTCTGGTGCTGGACAACTCCGCGGCGTGGAAGCCCGGCCCCATCCGACCGCTGACCGCCGCCCGACCCGCCGTCTACCAGAAACTGCGCGACTACGGTCGTGGGCTGACAGCGATCCAGCGAAACCGTCTGTGGGACAACCATATCGCGGTGTGGGCGTGGGCCGACAAGTTGCCCGGATGCCCCACGTTGTGGACCGTCACCGAACGCGACCCCACCCGGCCCGACCAGGAACGCGGCACGAATCTGCCACCCGGACCGCGGCTGGCACGCACGATGGCCTATCAGGTGCCGAGTCGGTTCGGCTTCCACCCGGTGCAGCGCTGGCAATTCAGCTTCGCCCAGGTGGTCAAGTCTGTGCGGTGAGATACCTGTGCGGTGAGCCCAGCACTAGTAGGCACGTCCCATCACCGGCGCCGAGGGAACTTCGAGGCTGTTCTCCCGCACAATAATCGGATCACCGACGTTGACGGTGTTGAAATACCACTCCGCGTCCTCGGGACTCAGGCTGATGCAGCCGTGGCTGACATTGGCAGTCCCGAGTGAGTTGACCGCCCACGGAGCGCCGTGCACGAAGAGGCCGCGGCGAGTGAAGCGGATCGCGTGCTCCACCGTCATGTGGTAGCCGTCGGGGCTGTTGACAGGTATGCCGACAGTGCTGGAATCCATGGTCACGTCACGTTCCTTGGCCAGCACGGTGTAGACGCCCACCGGCGTCGGATATTGCGGCCTTCCCATCGATGCCGGGAACACACCCTCTTGCCCCCAGTTGGGTCGGTGGTGCGGTGCGGGCAGTGCGGTCGGCGGTCCCGCTTGGACACCGTCGATGGTCACGGTGAAGGTGTGATCGGAGATGCTGGCGACGCCGACGACTTTGGGCCCCGTCACGACATTCGTCGGCCGGCCTCCCACGGACAGTGCCACGGTGCTGTGCGCCGGCCAGAACTGGTCGGGAACCCAGTGGACGACGTCGTTAGCGAGCCATTCGAACTTACCGGTCATCGCCGGGGCCGATTCGATGTCGAGGGCACGTTCGGCGGCGAGCCGGTTGTGTACCGGAGATGCGAACGTCACCACGATGGGGTGGGCCACACCCACCACCTGCCCCGGCGTGGGCTGAATCGACTCGATGGCGAGTCCCACTGACTGGTTCGCGGCCGCCAGACTCACACCGGGCGCCACGAACACGCTCGCAGCGATACCGACGATCGCGAGAGCGCACCGCGCGATTGCCCGCATCAGAGTCATCAGCCCGTGGGGCCCGGCGGAATCGGCTGACCGGGCAGAGGCCCACCCGCCGGGGGCGGGCCGGTCGGCACACCCTTGCCGCCGAGTCCGCTCATGTCGATGATTGGAAGACCCACCGGAAGCGGGGCTCCGAGCGGCCCAGCACCCACCGGTACCGGCACACCCAGCGCCGCGGCACCCACCGGGACCGGCGGAACCACCGCCGGAACAGGCGGAACCACAACAGGCACCGGCGGAACGACTAGCGGCACCGGAAGCCCCACCGCAGCAGCCGCAGCAGCACCGGCGGCGGCAGCGGCCGGCAGCGGTCCGGGCAGCGCCATCGGGATACCGGCCATGTCAGCGACCGGCGCGCCGGCGCAGATGGCTGCCGCCACCGGATCACCGACCGTGCCCGCCGCATCCTCGATGCACTCGTAGCCACCCGTCTTCCATGGCGCGGCCGACGCCAACGGGCTCAGCGCCAAGGCGGCGCCGCACAATCCAGCGCCGGCAATGACTCTGATGGCCAACCGAGCGGTGGTCCCTGACATATTCGTCCCATCCCGTGTTGAGGTCTGAGGCGAAACTACAGCCGTGTAACTCCCTGATCGGCCCAGCGACGCTGCCGGTTATCGAACCGTGGCCAAGCGGTGCCACCGCGGTTACTTCGGGCTATTTCAAGCCGGCGGCGTCCATGCCGCGCAGTTCCTTCTTCAGGTCGGCGATCTCGTCGCGCAACCGGGCCGCCAGCTCGAATTGCAGGTCGCGGGCGGCTGCCATCATCTGATTGGTCAGATCCTTGATCAGATCGGCCAATTCCGCCCGCGGCATGGAGGTGACGTCGCGGCCCTCGATGATCCCCGCACTGACCGACCGGCCACCCGGCTCACCCTGCGCGCGGCGGCCGCGCGACGAATTGCGCCCGGATCCGCCGACCCCGACCGACTCGCCGGCCTCGGTGTCGTCGGCTTCGCTGTACACCTGGTCGAGAATGTCATTGATCCTCTTGCGCAATGGTTTTGGATCGATACCGCGCTCTTCGTTGTAGGCGATCTGCTTTGCCCGGCGGCGGTCGGTCTCGTCGATCGCCTGCTTCATCGAGTCGGTGAGCTTGTCGGCGTACATGTGCACCTCGCCGGACACGTTGCGGGCGGCACGGCCGATGGTCTGGATGAGACTGCGGGCCGACCGCAGGAATCCCTCCTTGTCGGCGTCGAGGATCGACACCAGCGACACCTCCGGTAGATCGAGGCCCTCGCGCAGCAGGTTGATGCCGATCAGCACGTCGTACTCACCGAGGCGCAACTGGCGCAGGAGTTCCACCCGGCGCAGGGTGTCGACCTCAGAGTGCAGGTAGCGCACCCGGATGCCCAACTCCAGCAGGTAGTCGGTGAGGTCCTCGGCCATCTTCTTGGTGAGCGTGGTGACCAGCACCCGCTCGTCGCGCTCGGCGCGGACGCGGATCTCCCCGATGAGGTCGTCGATCTGGCCCTTGGTCGGCTTGACCACGACCTGCGGGTCCACCAGTCCGGTGGGGCGAATGACCTGCTCGACGAACTCGCCACCGGTCTGGGCCAGCTCGTAGGGGCCGGGGGTGGCCGAGAGGTAGACCGTCTGGCCCACCCGGGCGCTGAACTCCTCCCATGTCAGCGGACGGTTGTCGACGGCTGACGGCAGCCGGAAACCGAACTCCACCAGATTGCGCTTCCGGGACATGTCGCCCTCGTACATGCCGCCGATCTGCGGGACGGTGACGTGGGACTCGTCGATGACGAGCAGGAAGTCCTCGGGGAAGTAGTCCAGCAGGGTGGCCGGAGCCGAGCCGGCCGGGCGTCCGTCGATGTGCCGGGAGTAGTTCTCGATGCCGGAGCAGAAGCCGACCTGGCGCATCATCTCGATGTCGTAGTTGGTCCGCATCCGCAGCCGCTGGGCCTCCAGCAGCTTGCCCTGCTGCTCCAGCTCCGCCAGCCGCTGCTCGAGTTCGACCTCAATCGACGAGATGGCCTGGGTCATCCGCTCCGGGCCGGCGACGTAGTGGGTGGCCGGAAAGATCCGCAGCGAGTCCACCTTGCGCACCACATCGCCGGTCAGCGGATGCAGGTAGTACAGCGCCTCGATCTCATCGCCGAAGTACTCGATGCGCACCGCGAGTTCCTCGTAGGACGGGATGATCTCCACGGTGTCGCCGCGCACCCGGAAGCTGCCCCGGGTGAACGACATGTCGTTGCGGTTGTACTGCACGTCGACCAGCAGTCGCAGCAGCGCATCCCGTGGCACCTCGGTGCCGACCTGCAACTCCACCGAGCGGTCCAGATAGGACTGCGGGGTGCCAAGGCCGTAGATGCACGACACCGAGGCCACAACCACCACATCCCGGCGGGACAGCAGTGACGAGGTGGCCGAGTGCCGCAGCCGCTCGACGTCATCGTTGATCGAGCTGTCCTTCTCGATGTAGGTGTCGGTCTGGGCGATGTAGGCCTCAGGCTGGTAGTAGTCGTAATACGAGACGAAGTATTCGACAGCGTTGTGCGGCAACATCTCCCGCAACTCATTGGCGAGCTGCGCCGCCAGCGTCTTGTTCGGGGCCATCACCAGCGTGGGGCGCTGCAGCCGCTCGATAAGCCAGGCCGTGGTGGCCGACTTGCCGGTGCCGGTGGCACCGAGGAGAACGATGTCGCGCTCCCCCGCCCGGATCCGCTTTTCCAGTTCCTCGATCGCAGCGGGCTGGTCGCCGGCAGGTGAGTACTCACTGACGACTTCCAGCCGGGCACCGCTGCGGACCACGTCCTCCACAGCCCGGTACTCCGACTGGGCCGGCACTGGATGTTCGGTAGCGAACGCCATAGCTACAGGGTAGGCGCGGCCACCGACCGGCCGCCCCCTAGGCTCGCAGGGTGGAGGTGAGCATCCACCCGCCCAAGCACGAGACGTTCGACCTCGTCTCGCGCACCAACACCGATCCCAAGGGCATTGTCCGCGCCGTTGAGGAGTTCCGGCTGGAGCCCTGGGGGCTCTACATGGCCCGCCCGACGCCGGGCCGCGAGCAGTTCCACTATCTGGAGTCGTGGCTACTGCCGTCGCTGGGTCTGCGGGCCAATGTCTTCCACTTCAATCCCGGCCACCAGCGCGATCAGGACTACTACCTCGACGTCGCCGCCATCACAGTGGCCGAGGGCCGGTGGCAGACCGAGGATCACTACCTGGACCTAGTGGTCAAGACCGGGCGCCGGACCGACCTGATCGACGTCGACGAACTCCTGGAGGCCCATCGGCGCGGATTGGTGTCCACACAGGTAACCGAGTCGGCGCTGGCAACCGCCGAGTCGACGGTCGCCGCCCTCTCAGCGCACGGCCACGACCTGGGTGCATGGCTGGCGGAGGCCGGAATGGAACTGCGCTGGCGGGAGGCGTAGCCTCTCCCCCCGTGGGACGGATGAGACGCCGGGTGACGGCCGTTGCCCTCGGTGCCGCTGGGGTGATGGCGGTAGCGCTGCCGCCTGCGCCGGCCGCCCCCGAGGACGACCCCGTGCAGCCGGACACCGTGCAGCCCGACACCGTGCAGCCGGACACCGCGCAGCCCGACACCGCGCAGCCCGACACCGTGCAGCACAACATCACCTACCGGGCGCGGGTGGACGGCCTGGCCCGCGGCGCGCTGATCACCTACCGGATCAACGACGACCAGGTGAGCAGCGCCGACCCCACGATGCTGCCGGGCCGGACGTTCGAGGCCACCGCGGTGCTGACCGACGCCGACGAGGCCGGCATGCGGATCTCCATCCAGTGGCCGTATTCGGCCAATCTGGTCTGCGAGATCCTCGTCGACGATCAGACCGTCGCCGCCGCCAGTACGTTCATCAGCCCGCGGGTCGTCCCGGTGCGCGACGATCCCGACTACGGCGCGCTCACATGCGGCGCCCCACTGAGCAACGCCATGGGCGTCCCGATGGAGTCGCTTGATCCGGCCGCGCCGGTAGATCCGGCGGCGTCTACCGATCCCGCACTGGAGCCGACGGACGTTCCCCTGCCCGGTACGGCCGTGGATCCGGGGACCCCGCCGATCAATTGACCGGTCGCGGTGTCCAGTCCGTCGCCTGCGCCCACGCCCAGGCCCGCGGATGGGCTTCGGTGAACCAGCGCGCCACCACGCCCGCGTCACCGCCGCGCTTGACCTCCAGGTAGTCGGCCCGAACCCCGGGGTTGGCGGTGAGCCAGTCCACGAACAACAGCGCGAAGCGCTGATTCGGTGCGCCGTCGGCGCGAATGTGAATGTGGGTGGGCCGCCCCGGGTCTGCGGAGGCGTGGAACCGTTTGGGCCACAATGGTTCTGAGTCGTGAACGGGATCGGCAGTGATCGCCCCGACGACGGGGTAGCCGGCCTGCAGCAGGTTCTCGGCAAGTTCGCCGGCGATATCCAGCGAGGCGACGGTGATCTGCATGTCGATGATGTCGCGGGCGTCCATCCCGGCCACCGCGGTGGATCCGACGTGATCGATACGCACCGCGCGATGTCCGCAGGCGGTGTTCAGCCGCGCCGCGATCCGCGCGGCCTGAGCCGGCCAGCCCGGATCGGCTGCGGCCAGGGCCTGCGGGTCCGCCGCGGGGGTTGCGGTTGCGACGTTGTGCGCGAACGGCACGATCCGCTGATACCAGAGGTCGCGGGCCTTCTCGACCAGCTCGCCCTCCGTCCCGGAGTTGTCCAGCCAGACGTCGGCGATCTCGCGACGCTGCTCCTCGGTCGCCTGTGCGGCGATCCGCGCGCGGGCGTCGGCCTCGTCCATACCGCGCTGTCCGGTGAGCCGCGCCAATCGCTCGTCGGTATCGGCGTGCACCACCACCACCAGGGGGAATAGCGGCGCCATCTTGGACTCGACCAGTAGCGGGATGTCCTCGACGATGACCTCGTCCTCGGCGACGGCGGCGACGATCTCAGCACGCCGCCGGGCGACCAGCGGGTGGACGATGCCGTTGAGCTTGGTCCGCTGCGTCTCGTCGACGAACGCCTTGGCCGCCAGCGCGGGCCGGTTCAGTGCGCCGTCGGGCAGCAGGATGTCGTGTCCGAACTCGTCGACCAGGGCGGCGAGACCCTCGCTGCCGGGCTGCACCACCTCGCGGGAGATGACGTCGCCGTCGACGATGACCCCGCCGCACTCGGCGAACGCCCGTGACACGGTGGACTTACCGGCCCCGATGCCTCCGGTCAGTCCGATCCGCAGCACGGCGCCGCCTTGAAAACGGCTGGCTCAGGCGTTGCCGGCGAGCTTCTCGCGCAGCGCCGTCAGTTGGGCGTCGCTGGCCAGCGAACCGCCGGCCGACTCCTCACCGGACTCGGTGCTGGTCGAGGTGGAACTCGACGTCGGGCGCTCCTCGGCGGCAGCGGCCTCGGCAGCGGCGAAGCGCTCCATCTGCGCGGTGTGCATCTTGTGCCGGCGTTCGGCCTCGCCGTAGCGGGCCTCCCACTCGGAACGCTGCTTGTCGAAGCCCTCGAGCCACTCGTTGGTCTCGGAGTCGAAGCCCTCCGGGAAGATGTAGTTGCCCGACTCGTCGTAGCTGTCGGACATGCCGTACTTGGCGGGGTCGAACTCCTCGGTGTAGTCCTCGTTGGCTTGCTTGAGGCTCAGCGAGATGCGGCGGCGCTCCAGATCGATGTCGATGACCTTGACCAGGGCGTCGTCGCCGACGGCCACCACCTGATCGGGAACCTCGACGTGGCGCTCGGCCAGCTCGGAGATGTGCACCAGACCCTCGATGCCCTCCTCGACGCGGACGAACGCGCCGAACGGAACCAGCTTGGTGACCTTGCCCGGCACGATCTGGCCGATCGCGTGCGTGCGGGCGAAGTGGCGCCACGGGTCTTCCTGAGTGGCCTTGAGCGACAACGACACCCGCTCGCGGTCCATGTCGACGTCGAGCACCTCGACGGTGACCTCGTCGCCGACCTGGACGACCTCCGACGGATGGTCGATGTGCTTCCAGGACAACTCGGAGACGTGCACCAGGCCGTCGACCCCACCGAGATCGACGAACGCGCCGAAGTTGACGATCGAGGACACCACGCCCTTGCGGACCGCCCCCTTGACCAGCTGGTTGAGGAACTCGCTGCGGACCTCGGACTGGGTCTGCTCAAGCCATGCGCGGCGCGAGAGCACCACGTTGTTGCGGTTCTTGTCCAGCTCGATGATCTTGGCTTCGATCTCCTTGCCGATATAGGGCTGCAGATCGCGCACACGCCGCATCTCGACCAGGGAGGCGGGCAGGAAGCCGCGCAGTCCGATGTCGAGGATCAGGCCACCCTTGACGACCTCGATGACGGTGCCCTTGACGGCCTCGTCCTTCTCCTTGAGTTCCTCGATGGTGCCCCAGGCGCGCTCGTACTGGGCGCGCTTCTTGGACAGGATCAGACGTCCCTCTTTGTCCTCCTTGGTGAGGACGAGAGCTTCGATCTCATCGCCGACGGACACCACTTCATTGGGGTCGACGTCGTGCTTGATGGAGAGCTCGCGGGACGGGATGACGCCTTCGGTCTTGTAGCCGATGTCGAGCAGAACCTCGTCCCGGTCCACCTTGACGATGGTCCCCTCGACGATGTCGCCATCGTTGAAGTACTTGATGGTCTTGTCGATAGCGGCGAGGAAGTCCTCGGCCGAGCCAATGTCGTTGATGGCTACTTGCGGCGAGGTGACGGTGGGACTGGGCATGTGGTGGGTTGCTCCGGACAGGGTCGGTCGAAGGGACGGTTGATTTTTGGTGCTGTACCCGCAGGTACACCCGCGTAAGTACCGGACGAGCGTACTCGACCGACTCCACGCCGGCCAAACCCGCCCTGATCGCAGCTACCCTCCTGGGGTGTCCTATGCCACGCTGCCGCCGCTGCCCGCGCCGGTCCGCAAAGTCGGTGCACCGCTGGCGGCGATCATCGGGCTGGGGACCCTGGTCGGGCTGATCCTGACCCTGCTGACCGCGGTGAACCCGGGTGGCACGGTACTGGGCTTCGGGCTGGCGACCGCCTCGATGGCCCTGGTGGTGGCCTGTTATCTGTGGCTGGACCGCTGGGAGCCCGAACCCCCGCGACTGCTGGTGCTGGCCTTTCTGTGGGGATCGTCGATCGCGGTGCTGGGGTCGATCCTCGTCGAGCAGGTCATCGACTCCGCGCTGCCCGGTTCCAGTCCGGCCGCCGCAGGAGCCCCGGGAGCTGAAGCCACCGCGAGTTTCGCGACGATCGCCATCGGCGCGCCCGTCGTCGAGGAGGCCTTCAAGGGCCTGTTCCTACTGCTGATGATGACCGGGCGGCGACGCGCCGAACTCAACACCCTCACCGACTGCCTGGTGTATGCCGGGCTCACCGCGGCCGGGTTCGCCTGGGTGGAGAACATCTTCTACATCGCCAACGGCGAGACCCTCGGCGGATCGCTGGCGGTGGCGGGCCTGCGACTGGTGCTGGCGCCGTTCGCCCACCCGCTGTTCACCACCATGTTCGGGCTCGGCGTCTACGACGCCATGCACCAGCACAACCGGGCGGCGAAGGTGGGCTACCTGGTGGCCGGGTACATCGCCGCGGTGGTGATGCACGGGCTGTGGAACGGCTCGGCGTTGATGGGCGCCTCGGCCTACCTAGGCGTCTACGTGCTCTGGATGATGCCGATCTTCGCGCTGGCGATCACAGTGGCGGTGGCCAGCCGGCGGCGGGAACGGCGCATCATCACCGCGCAGCTGCCCGCGATGGTGGCCGGCGGACTGGTCGCGCCGCAGGAGGCACCCTGGCTGGCGTCGATCCCGGCCCGCAAGCTCGCCGTCGCCACCGCCCGCCGCCACGGCGGCCGGCCGGCCGGCTCGGCGGTCAAGCGGTTCGTCCAGCAGGTGATCGAGCTGGCCTATGTGCGCGACCGCATCGACCGGGGCTTCGGGGACCCGCGGGTGTTCGCGCTGCAAAACGAAGAGGCCCACCGGGTCGTGGCTTACCGGGCCGCCGCCGGGCCGGCGCTGTATCAGTTGGGCGGGTACCGGTTCCCGGTGCGCTGAGCGCCCTGGCAAATGCAATGCCTATAGTTAGCCGCGACCGCGCCCCGCACCGAGGCGGCCCGGCCGGAGAACGCAGGATAACCATGACTTCGCACAACATGCCCGCCCGCCAGACCGCGATCACCGCAATAGCTGCGGGAGTGTGCGCAGCCGCCATCTCCGGCGCCGGCCTGGGCGCGGCACCCACCGCCAACGCCACCTGCGTGTCGCTGTTCGGCATCGGCAACGGCGGCGGTTGCACCAGCAACACCTTCAGTATTGCCGTGGCCATCGGGAACGGCGCCACCGCCACCGCCAACGGGTTACTCGGGGCAGCGCTAGCCCTGGGAAGCAGCGCGACTGCCGAAACCGGCGACGCATTCACCTTCGCGACCGCGGTCGGTGACGCATCGGTGGCCACAGCCAACGGCTTGTTCGGCATAGCAACGCAACTGGGTTCCAACGGCACCGCGACGACACAGGGTTCGGGCTCGTTCGCCAACCTCGGGCTCAACATCGCCCTCAACGTGGCACTCGGATCGGCCGGTGACACCGTCACCGCAGCCGGCATCGGCAACGTTGCCGCGAACCTATTCGGCCGGGCAAGCGCACCGGGCACACATACCGTGTCGTCGCTGGGGACCCTCGACATCGCACTGAACGTCGCCGGGCTCGACAACACGGTCGCATCCGGCGGGGGATTGTTCAACCGCTCGTTCAGTTTCTTCGGCACAAACAACACTGTCACGGGAGACGGGGGGGCCTCCAATGTCGCCCGCAATTTCTTCGGCAACAACAACATCGTGACGACGGTCGGCGGCGACCTCAACTCGGCCAGCAACTTCGTCGGCAGCGGCAACACGGTCACCGTAGTCGCAGGCGCCGGCAACATCGCCACCAGTCTGCTCGGCGACGCCAATGAAGTCGGGGTGGCCGGCGGCACACTGGACGGCGCCCGGAACTGGTTCGGCCGGCAGAACACGGTGACGACGACAGGTGGACTGCAGAACAGCGTCACCAACATCGGGGGGGACGGCAACGTGTTGACCTCCTCGGGCTCCAACGGCAACGGGGCCTTCAACCTTTTCGGCAGCGGCAATGCGTTGGAGGCCGGGTCACTGGGCTCCAACGGCAACGCGGCGACCACCGTCGGTGGCTCCGGTAA
>JAIOQK010000152.1 GCA_021413425.1 Mycobacterium sp. | reverse complement strand
ATCGGCGATGTGCCGGGCCTGGCCAGCGGCGACGGTGACGCCCTGATGCACGCGCTGATCGAACGCGGTGGACTCGATCCCGACTGGCTCACCGACACCCAGATGGCCTCCCGCGCGATCCGGATTCCGGCGGCCCGCTATCGCGAGTGGTTCGCAACCCTGCCGGCCGAACTTCGCGACGCCATGGTGCAGCACTGGGGCGAGCCGCCCGGCGAGCTGTTCGTCGACCGCAGCCATGACCCGGACGGCGAGATCGTCGTCTCGGCAATCCAATCCGACAACATCGTTATCCTTGTGCAGCCGCCGCGCGGATTCGGCGAGAACCCGATCGCCATCTACCACGATCCGGATATGCCGCCCAGCCACCACTATCTCGGCACCTACTTCTGGCTGCGGCACTGTTTCGGCGCCCATGCCGTTGTCCATATGGGCAAGCACGGCAACCTGGAATGGCTACCGGGCAAGAACGTCGGAATGTCGGCGAACTGCGGTCCCGACGCGGCACTCGGTGATCTTCCGCTGATCTACCCGTTCCTGGTCAACGACCCGGGCGAGGGTACCCAGGCCAAACGCCGGGCGCATGCCACCATCGTCGACCACCTCATCCCGCCGATGGCCCGGGCCGAGAGTTACGGCGACACCGCACGGCTGGAGCAGTTACTCGACGAGCACGCCAATATCGCCGCACTTGACCCGGCCAAGCTCCCGGCGATACGCCAGCAGATCTGGACGCTGATGAGTGCGGCGAAGATGGATCACGACCTCGGGTTGGCGCAGCGCCCCGAAGACGACTCCTTCGACGACATGCTGCTGCACGTCGATGGCTGGCTCTGCGAGATCAAGGACGTCCAGATCCGCGACGGCCTGCACATCCTCGGGATGGCCCCGATCGGGGAGGCTGAACTGGACATGGTGCTGGCGATCCTGCGGGCCCGGCAGCTGTTCGGCGGAGAGCAGAGCATTCCCGGTCTGCGTCAGGCCCTCGGACTGGCCGAGGACGGCACCGACGACCGGGCGGCTGTCGACGAAGCCGAGGAGCAGGCCCGGGGGCTGCTGGCCGCACTGCAGGCAACGGGCTGGCACGCCGGCCAGGTCGACTCGCTCACGTCGGATCCGGGTGTCGCACGAATCCTGCGCTTCGCCGCCGACGAGGTCGTCCCGCGTTTAGCCGGGACGGCTGCAGAGATCGCCCAGGTGCTGCGAGCACTGGACGGCCGCTACATCGCGGCGGGCCCGTCGGGTTCGCCGCTGCGTGGGCTTGTCAACGTGCTGCCGACCGGACGCAACTTCTACTCGGTGGATCCCAAGGCCATGCCGTCGAAGTTGGCCTGGGAAACCGGTATCGCGATGGCCGATTCACTGCTTGAGCGCTACCGGTCCGATCACGGCGAGTGGCCGAGATCGGTCGGGCTGTCGGTGTGGGGCACCTCCGCGATGCGCAATTCCGGCGACGATATCGCCGAAGTGCTTGCGCTGCTCGGGGTGCGGCCGATCTGGGATGAGGCCTCCCGGCGTGTGGTCGACCTTGAGGTGATTCCGCTGGCCGAATTGGAACGCCCCCGCATCGACGTCACGGTCCGGATCTCCGGGTTCTTCCGCGATGCCTTCCCGCACGTGGTCACCATGCTCGATGACGCGGTGCGGTTGGTGGCCGGACTCGACGAGACGCCGGAGGAGAACTTCGTCCGCGCTCACACCGCCGCCGACCTCGCCCAGCACGGCGACGAACGACGCGCCACCACAAGAATTTTCGGCTCCAAGCCGGGGACCTATGGTGCGGGCCTGTTGCAGCTCATCGACAGTCGCACCTGGCGCGACGACGCCGATCTCGCCGAGGTGTACACCGCCTGGGGCGGATTCGCCTACGGCAGAGACCTCGACGGCCGGCCGGCTGCCGAGGATATGTCGATGCAGTATCGCCGGATCGTGGTCGCGGCCAAGAACATCGACTCCCGCGAACACGATATCGCCGATTCCGATGACTACTTCCAGTACCACGGCGGCATGATCGCCACCGTGCGC
>JAIOQK010000151.1 GCA_021413425.1 Mycobacterium sp. | reverse complement strand
GCAATCCGCGCTGCTAGCCTCAAGGCCACTCGACACCCGTCACCAGGAGCGTCCATGCAGGGATTTGCAGGCAAAGTAGCCGCCGTGACCGGCGCCGGGTCCGGCATCGGCCAGGCCCTGGCGATCGAACTCGGCCGTTCGGGGGCATCGGTGGCGATCAGCGACGTCGACACCGACGGCCTGGCGATCACCGAACAGCGGCTGAAGTCGATCGGGGCGCCGGTCAAGTCCGACCGCATTGACGTCACCGAGCGAGAGCGCTTCCTGCTCTACGCCGACGAGGTCAAAGAGCGCTTCGGCAAGGTCAACCAGATCTACAACAACGCCGGCATCGCCTACAGCGGTGACGTGGACATCACCCCATTCAAGGACATCGAGAAGGTGATGGACGTCGACTACTGGGGCGTGGTCAACGGCACCAAGGCGTTCCTTCCGCACCTGATCGCCTCCGGCGACGGACACGTCATCAACATCTCCAGTGTGTTCGGGATCTTCTCGGTGCCGGGGCAGGCCGCGTACAACTCGGCCAAGTTCGCCGTCCGCGGGTTCACCGAGGCACTGCGCATGGAGATGATCCTGGCCAAGCACCCGGTGAAGGTCACCTGCGTGCACCCCGGCGGCATCAAGACCGCCATCGCACGTAACTCGACCGCAGCGGAGGGACTCGACGCCGCCTCGATGGCCGAGTGGTTCGACACGAAGATGGCCCGCACCTCACCCGAGAAGGCAGCCCAGATCATCCTCGAGGCGGTGGCCAAGAACAAGGCCAAGGTGCTCGTCGGTGCCGACGCCAAGGTCATCGACGTGATCATCCGCGGCAGTGGCGCGAGTTATCAGCGCGCCATCACCGCCCTGGCCGGCCGGTTCATGCCCAAGATGCGCTGAGGCCGTCAGAGTCTCATTTGCCCAGCGGGTTGGCCGCGAGCCACTGCTGCGCGACATCGTGCGGATCCGCCCCGGTCTTGACGTCACGCAGCATGTCGGTCAACGCGACGGTGTCGAGCACACCGGCGATTTCGTTGACGGCCCGCAACGCCATGGTGTTCATCTCATTGCGGCGGTACAGCGCGACGACGTTCTCGGCGGGGATCAGGGTGGGCTTGCGGTCGACGAGCACCACGACGCCGTCGGGTACCCGGGTATCGGCCGTGGTGGTCCACGCCGCGGTGAGCGAACCGGTGCGCAGTGCGTCGAACAGCGATGCCGCATCCCCGTATGCACGCGGCGGCGGCAGCGTGCAGTCGCCCACCGCAGCGGCGGTCTCGTCTCCGGTGATCACGCCCACGCGAAGCCCGGCACAATTGCGCACCAGCGCCGATAGGTCACGGCTGCCCCATCGGGTTGACGTCGCCTCGGTGACGGCGATAGCCGGCTTGTCCTCAGCGGCGGTGGCGTAGTCAGCGGCCGCGATGCCCTCCGGAAGCGCTGCCACCATCGCCCGGTAGACGCCGGCGGCGGAGCGGGCCGTCGACTCCGGATCGAGTCGCTGCAGCAGCCGTCCGGTGAACCCCGGGGCCACCGCGGCTTTCCCGCTGTCCAGCGCGATCATCACGTCGTCGGTCGCCTCGACCCGGGCAGCGTTTCCGTAATAGCGCAAACCCGCGGCATAGATGTGGGCCAGTAGCGTCGTCTCCGGGTCCGAAGTCGCGCCGACGGTCATCGGTGGCGGCGCAGGTGTGGTGGTGCAGCCGGCGACGAGTAGGCCGGCCAGCGTCAGCACTGATCGGCGGCGAATGCTCACACCTTCGATGCGGCGGCCACCGCGGCCGCGACGGCCGGCCCGACCCGCGGGTCCAGCGGACTGGGCACGATATGATCGGCGGCAAGATCGCTGCCGACGACAGAGAAGATCGCCTCGGCTGCAGCGACTTTCATCTTCTCGGTGATCCGCCGGGCACCGGCGTCCAGAGCTCCGCGGAACACACCGGGGAACGCCAGCACGTTATTGATCTGGTTCGGGAAGTCGCTGCGACCGGTGGCCACCACCGCGGCGTACCGCTTGGCCACCTCCGGGTCGATCTCCGGTGTCGGATTCGACAGCGCCAGCACGATCCCGTCGGGTGCCATGGATGCGATCAGGTCCTCGGGCACCAGTCCCGCGGAGACCCCAAGGAAAACGTCGGCGCCGCGCAATGCCTCGGCCGGGCCGCCGGTGCGGCCCTCGATATTGGTGCGTTCGGCCAACTCGGCCTTGACCGGGTTCAGGTCTTTGCGGCCGGTGTGCACGATGCCGCGGGAGTCCAGGACGGTGATGTCCTTGAGTCCGCTGCCCAGCAGGATGTTGGTGCATGCGACACCAGCCGCGCCGGCTCCGGACACCACCATCTTCAGCGAACCCAGGTCGCGCCCGAGCACCGCACTGGCCCCGAGAAGTGCGGCCAGCACGACGATCGCGGTGCCGTGCTGGTCGTCGTGCATGACCGGGCAGTCCAGTGCCTCGATGGCGCGGCGTTCGATCTCAAAACAGCGGGGCGCGGAGATGTCCTCGAGGATCACCGCGCCGAATGTCGGCCGCAGCCGGATGAGGGTCTCGATGATCTCGTCGGGATCCTTGGTGTCCAGCACGATCGGAATCGAATTGAGGCCGCCGAACTCCTTGAGCAGCAGGCTTTTCCCCTCCATGACGGGCAGCGCCGCGGCCGGACCGATATCGCCGAGCCCGAGAACCGCACTGCCGTCGCTGACCACAGCCACCAGTCGGTGTGCCCAGGTGTAGCGGGCGGCCAGGGTCGGGTCGGCGGCGATCGCCCGGCTGACCTCCGCCACCCCGGGTGTGTAGACCACCGAGAGGGCGTGCTGGGTGTCCAGCGGTACCCGCGACTGCACGGACAGCTTGCCGCCCAGATGGGCCGCGAAGACCGCCTCGTCCGTCACCGGTATACCGGGATCCACCGCAGCCCCTCGGATCAGATCAGGCCGAGTTTGGTGACGGCCTCGCGCTCATCGGCGAGTTCGGCGGCAGACGCGTCGATGCGGCCGCGGGAGAACTCATCGATGCTCAGGCCCTCGACGATCGACCAGTCACCGCCCTTTGTGGTCACCGGGAACGACGAGATCAGCCCTTCCGGCACACCATAGGAGCCGTCGGAGGCCACCGCCATGGAGACCCATTCGCCCTTCGGGGTGCCCAGCAGCCAGTCCCGGGCGGCGTCGATGGTCGCCGAGGCGGCCGAAGCCGCCGAGGACGCACCGCGCGCGTCGATGATGGCCGCGCCGCGTTTGGCGACAGTCGGGATGAAGTAGTCCTCGATCCAGGCTTGGTCGTTGATCACTTCGGCGGCGTTGCGCCCGCGCACCTCGGCGTGGAACACATCCGGGTACTGGCTTGCCGAGTGGTTACCCCAGATCGTCATCTTCTTGATCTCGGTCACCGGCGCACCGGTCTTCATCGCCACCTGAGAGACGGCCCGGTTGTGATCCAGGCGGGTCAGCGCCGAGAACCGATCGCGCGGGATGTCCGGGGCATTGGTCATCGCGATCAACGCGTTGGTGTTGGCCGGGTTGCCGGTGACACCGATCCGCACGTCTGCGGCGGCAACGCTGTTGAGGGCCTTGCCCTGGGCGGTGAAGATCGCGCCGTTGGCCTCCAGCAGGTCGCTGCGCTCCATGCCCGGCCCGCGCGGGCGCGCGCCGACCAGCAGTGCCAGGTTCACCCCGTCGAAGATCTCGTTCGGGTCGGCGCCGATCTGCACGCCGGCCAGGGTCGGGAAGGCGCAGTCGTCGAGTTCCATCACCACACCCGCGAGGGCCTTGAGCGCTGGTTCGATCTCGAGCAGGCGAAGCTCGATGGGCCGGTCGGCGCCCAGTAGCGCACCGCTGGCCAGACGGAACAGCAGGCTGTAGCCGATCTGGCCGGCGGCACCGGTGACGGCGACCTTGAAGGGGGTTGGGCTCACGTGCGGGTGCTCCTTAGGGCAGGAAGGGGGCAGTTGAGAAATTTAGCGCACCCACCCGGCCGGGAAATCGCCGGTCCCAGGCGCCGGTCACCCGCGTAGCATTGCCCCCCGCATCGCAAAAGGTGGCCGAATAGGTAAAGCAGGTGGTGATATGTCGACGTTTGGCGGGGTGAGCCCATCGCTGCGAGGACCGACCGCACCCGAGCCCCGGCGCATCCGGGTTCCGGCGGCCCGCGCCATCGTCGACTGCGGGGTGTACGTCGACGGCGCCCGGGTGCAGGGCAGGTTCACCCACGCCGAGGCCGCGGCGAAGGTACGCGAACTCGAGGCCCGCGGTGAAAAGGCCTTCACCTGGGTGGGTCTGCACGAACCCGACGAACAGCAGATGGCCGCGGTGGCCGAGGTGTTCGGACTGCACGAGCTCGCGGTCGAAGACGCAGTGCACGCCCACCAGCGCCCGAAGCTGGAGCGCTACGACGACACCCTCTTCCTGGTTCTCAAGACGGTGACCTACATTCCGCACGAGTCGGTCGCTCTTGCCAGCGAAATCGTCGAGACCGGCGAGATCATGGTGTTCGTCGGCGCTGATTTCGTGGTGACCGTCCGGCACGGCGAACACAGCGGCCTGGCCGGGGTGCGCAGGCGCCTGGAGGCCGACCCGCGCCAGCTTGCACTGGGGCCATTCGCGGTGATGCACGCCATCGCCGACGGAATCGTCGACAGCTACCTCGAAGTCACCCGGTCGATGGAGCACGATCTGGACGCCATCGAGCAGGAGACCTTCTCCGCGCAGGGCCGCAACGAGGTGGAACCGATCTATCTGCTCAAGCGCGAGGTGATCGAACTGCGCAACGCGGTGTGGCCGCTCACCGATGCGCTCGGCAGGATGCAGAACGAAAACTCAGACCTGCTGCCCAAGGAGATCCGGCGCTACATGCGCGACGTCGCCGACCACCAGAGCCATGCCGCCGACCTGATCGGCGGCTACGACGACATGCTGACCTCGTTGGTCCAGGCCGCGCTGGCCCGGGCGGAACTGCAGCAGAACCAGGACATGCGCAAGATCTCAGCGTGGGTGGCGATCGCCGCGGTACCGACGATGATCGCCGGGATCTACGGGATGAACTTCGACAATATGCCCGAATTGGCTTGGCAATGGGGCTATCCGGTGGTGCTGGCGCTGATGGTGTCGGTGTGCGGATTCATGTACATCACCTTCCGCCGCAACCACTGGCTGTAACCCGCGCGGCAATCGAATTCAGCGCGGCGACGATGCGGGCCGGGCCGGGTCGAACACGTCGACGGAATCGTCGAACCACGCGGTGCGCATCGCCTCGGCTCCCTTGAGTCGCACCCAGGCCGCCTCGGTCGGGGTGATCGGCACCGCGGCGAGGAACCGGACCGCATCGCGCGGCGGCTGTGCCGGCAGATCGGCGATCAGCGATTCGCCGACCAGCACCGCGGTGAAGGGTGCGCCCTCCCACAGCGGCGCCGACAGATCAACCAGCAGATCGGTTTCGAGGACCACACCGTCGACCGCCGGGGTGGCGGCCACCACGGCCAGGCTGCGGGCCAGGCCGGGTGTGGGTGCGCCGGTGCGCAGGCTCATCACCACCTCGGCACGCGGTCCCCGTACCGGGTCGACCACTGCCGCGGAGGGATCGGCCATCGGGTGGCGCGAACAACCTAGTGACACATAGTGATACAGCCCGTCAACGGGACCCCACCGAAGCACGTCCATCCGCTCGACGCCCAGGAAGGTGACACTGGCCGACTCCGGTTCGCCCATGGCGCCCAGACCGGCGAAGTGGGCAGTCACATGCTCTCGCACCTGCGCCAGAGGCTGGCTCACGCGCTGAGGTTCGCTCCGGTCTGCGCGTCGAAGGCGATCAGCCGGCCGGTGTTGAGCGCCAGGTCCACCTGATGGCCGGTGGCGGCCGCCGACTCGGCCGATACCCGTGCCACGTAGCGGTTGTGCCCCACCCCGGTGTCCGCGGCCAACTCCGCCAGGTGTGACGACTGCGCCCCGGCGCCCGCCAGTGAGAAGTAGACGTACTTGTCGGCGCCGAGGGACTCGACCAGGTCGGCGTTGACCCGGAAGGTCAGCGACCGGGACCGCTCCGCGGCGTCGAGCAGCGCGGCGTCCTCGAAGTGCTCCGGGCGCACACCCACGATGACATCGGCCGCCGAGGCCGTGCCCGCGGGCAGCCGCACCTCACCGAACGGCAGCCGAAGTCCGGTGCCGCTGGGACTCGCCGGGAAGAAGTTCATCGAGGGCGAGCCGATGAAGCCGGCGACGAACAGGTTGGCGGGCGAGTTGTACAGCTCGTCGGGAGTTCCGATCTGCTGCGCTTCGCCGGCCCGCAGCACCACCACCCGGTCGCCGAGGGTCATCGCCTCGGTCTGGTCGTGGGTGACGTACACGGTGGTGGTGCCGAGCCGGTTCTGCAACCGGGCGATCTCGGCGCGCATCTGCACCCGCAGCTTGGCATCGAGATTGCTCAGTGGCTCGTCCATCAGGAACGCCTTGGGCGAACGCACGATGGCCCGGCCCATGGCCACCCGCTGCCGTTGGCCGCCGGACAGTTGTGAGGGCTTGCGGTCCAGCAGTGCGGTGAGGTCGAGTATCCGGGCGGTCTCGTCGACCTTCGCGGCGATCTCGGCTTTACCCAGCTTGGCCAGGGTGAGCGGGAACGCGATGTTCTGCCGCACCGACATGTGCGGGTATAGCGCGTAGGACTGGAACACCATGGCGACGTCGCGGTCGCGCGGTGCCTTCTCGTTGACCCGCTGGCCGCCGATGCGCAATTCGCCGGAGGTGATCTCGTCGAGGCCCGCGATCATGTTCAGCGTGGTGGACTTCCCGCAGCCCGACGGTCCGACCAGGATGACGAATTCGCCGTCGGCGATGGTCAGACTCAGGTCGCGCACCGGCGTGGCGCCGTCGGCGTAGCGCTTGGTGACGTGATCCAGAACGATCTCGGCCATAGAAACCCCGCTACCCCTTCACCGCGCCGGAGGTGAGTCCGGCCACGATCCGTCGTTGGAAGATCAGCACGAACACGATGATGGGGATGGTGATCACCATGGCCCCGGCCGCGATTGATCCGGTCGGTTCCTCGAACTGAGAACTGCCGGTGAAGTTCGCGATCGCCACCGGTGCGGTGATCGCCGCCTTGGTCGCCGTCAGCGACAGGGCCAGCAGCAGGTCATTCCAGGCGAAGATGAACACCAGGATGGCGGCGGTGACGATGCCCGGTGCGGCCAGTGGCGCGATCACCCGGCGGAAAGCCTGCGCGGGGGTGGCGCCGTCGATCTTGGCGGCCTTCTCCAGATCCCAGGGGATCTCCCGGAAGAACGCCGAAAGCGTGTAGATCGCCAATGGCAGCGCGAAGGTGATGTAGGGGATGATCAGGCCCGGCCAGGTGTCGAACAGTCCGATCCGGCGTTCGATGTTGAACAGCGGTGTCACCAGCGAGATCTGCGGGAACATCGCGATCAGCAGTGCGGCCCCGATCAGCAGCCGCTTGCCGGTGAACTCCAGGCGGGCCACCGCGTAGGCGGCCATCGCTCCGATCACGACGGCGACGACCGTGGTGATCAGCCCGATGCCGATCGAGTTGATCAGCGCGGAGGAGAACACCTCGCCGGTGAAGATGCCCTTGTAGTTGTCCAGGGTGATCTGGGACGGAATCAGCTTGCCGTCCTTGACTGTTGACGTCGGTTTGAGCGAGAGGCTCAGGATCCACATCACCGGCAGCAGGGCGTAGATCACCACCAGCGCGTTGATCACCGTCCAGCCGAGGGCGCGGCGTGTCATCGGTGTGTCTCGCCGTCGGCACCGGGCGCGGACGCCCCGAACAGTTTGATGAAGATGAACGCGATGATCGCGACGGTGAGGAACACCAGCACGCTGATCGCCGAGCCGAGCCCGAGGTTGAAGGCCTTGAACAGATTGTTGTAGCCCAGGATCGACACCGACGCGGTGTCGTTGGACCCGCCCGTCAGCACGTAGATGTTGTCGAAGATGCGGAACGCGTCGAGGGTGCGGAACAACAGCGCCACCAGGATGGCGGGCTTGATCAGCGGGATGATGACCCTGGTGAGCCGGGTCCAGGAGTTCGCACCGTCGACCTGGGCCGCCTTGAGCAGGTCGTCGGGCACCAGTGCGAGCCCGGCGAGCAGCAGCAGTGCCATGAACGGTGTGGTCTTCCAGACCTCAGCGAGGATGATTACCGCCAGCGACGGAATCTGTTGTGTCAGTGGGGCGGTGCCCTCCGGAAGCAGGTTGGCCAGATAGCCGGTGCCGGGGGTCCATGCGTAATACCAGCTGTAGGACGCGGCGACGGTGACGATCCCGTACGGAATCAGGATCGCGGTGCGCACCAGCCCCCTGCCGAAGATGGTGCGGTGCATGACCAAAGCCAGTGCCAGGCCGAGGACGAATTCGATCGCCACCGAAATGACGGTGATGACGAGTGTGACGACGAATGCCGTCCACCAGTACTTGTCGCCCAGAATGGTCTGATAGTTCGCCAGGCCGATGAACGCGATATCACCCGGGCTGGCCAGGTTGTAGCGGTGCAGGCTCAGCCAGAACGCGTACAGGATCGGGTAGCCGGTCACCGCCAGCATGAGGATCACCGCGGGCGCGATCAGCAGGTAGGCCAGCCGCCGCTGGGAGCGCCGGTCGTCGCCGCGGACCGCGGCAGCCGGCCGGGCCGGTGCCACCGCGGTCATGGGATCAGCCCCTTGCCGTCGATGGCCTTCTGCACCTGCACGGCGAGTTCGTCGGCGGTGCGCTCCGGGTCGATCGAGGTGATCGGGGCCAGCGTCGCCGAGATCCGGGTCGACATCGCCTGATAGTTCGGTGTGGCCGGGCGCACCGCGGCGTTGGTCAACTGGTCACGGATGATCGCGTACTGCGGGTACTTCTTCTGGAACTCCGGATCGGAGTACAGCGAGGTGCGCACCGCGGGCAGGCCGCCCTCGATCGAGGTGTAGCGCTGGTTGGACTCGCTGCGGATGCACCGCAGGGCCTCGAAGGCCTGCGCGGGCTTCTGCGTGGTGGAGGCGACCGCCAGGTTGAGCCCGCCGAGGGTCACCCGGGCCGAGGCGCCGGGCGTCACACCGGGATAGGGCGCGAAGGCGAACACCTGCTTGCTGGCGTCGAGGGCGATCGCGAACTGCTCATCGGTGGGACTGAACGTGCCGGCCTCGTTGATGGCGCCGGCCAGTTCCGGATTGTCGTTCAGGGGCAGGAACGGCACACCGCCCTTGACCGCGTTCTCCAGCATCGAGGCGAACACGAACGGCCAGTTGACCTCCAGGGCGGCGTTGCCCTGCTCGAGTGCCAGTCGCGCGGTGCCCTCGTCGGTCTGGGTGACTGACGGATCCGCACCCGGGGCCGTCGCCACCGCCTTGATGATCTGAAGGGCTTTGACGGTGGCCGCGCGATGCTCGGGGGTGTCGACGAGGGTGACGGTCTTGCCGTCCTCGGAGAGCACCCGCCCACCCGCACTTTCCAGCAGTGTGTTGAACCAGACCACCAGACCTTCGTACTGCTTGGCCTGAACCGCGATCCACGACGGCTTGTCCTCGGCGTGCAAACGGGTCGCCTCGGCGATCATCTGGTCCCACGTGGGCGGGGGCGGTGACACGAGATCCGGCCGGTACCAGAGCATCTGGGTGTTGGTGGTGACCGGTGCCGCGTACAGCTTCCCCTGCCACTTCGCCGTCTCCAGCGGCCCGGGAAGGGTGTCGGCGGCGGCGTCGGCCTCGGCCTGTCCGGCCGGGTCGGCCGACAGCGGCAGCGCCCACCCGGCTTCGGCGAACTCGGCGGTCCACACCACGTCGAGCGCCATGATGTCGAGCGTGCGGTCGTTGCCGGTGATGCGGCGGGCGAGTTGCAGCCGCTGATCGTCGGCACCCTTGGGCAGGGCGAACTGCTGGATGCGGAACTTCCCACCCAACTGCTCGTTGCAGCGCTTGGCCACCGCGGTGAACGTCGCCGTCTCACTGGCCGGGGTGTAGAGACTGACCACCCGGTCGTCACCGGCGGTACCGCACGCCACCGTACCGGCGACCATCACCGCGGTCAGCGCTGTGGCACCCGCCCTGCGCGCCGTACCGGGTCCCATCGCCACGAGGCGTACCTTAACCCGGCCGCGGTGCACGGGAGGCCTATAACGTCAGGCGGGACAACATGTCACGAGCCCGCTCTGCGGACTGCGGATCGCAGAGCACGTCGTAGCGGCCGGCCACCAGTTGCATGGTGGAACTGAAATCCCTTGTCCCCTTTGACATGGCGTAGGGAATCGACGAGGTGATCAGTCCGAAGATCACGCCGGCGATGACGCCGGTCACCAGCGCCTGTCCGGGGTTGTCGGTCAGCAGCCCGAGCACCAGACCGATGAAGACGCCCAGCCAGGCGCCGGTCAGCACGCCGCCGCCGAGCACCTTCGGCCAGCTGAGGCGCCCGGTGACCCGCTCGACCTGCATGAGGTCGACACCGACGATGGTCACCTGCTGCACCGGGAACTGGTTGTCGGACAGATGGTCGACGGCTTTCTGTGCCTCGGCGTAGGTCGGATACGCGGCGACCGGCCACCCTTTCGGCGGGGTCGGCAGCCCCAGCGGCCGGCGGGATGCCCCGGCGGCGCCCCCGGGACCCGACCCCGGATTCCGCGCGGGAGGAAACGGACTGGTCATGGTGATCGAGCTCCTTCGTCGGTGAGCCTAAGCCGCAGGCTCTTTAAGCTACTTTGATCAGCATGACAGCTGGCGGCGGTGCGCCCCGGGAAACCGGGCCTGACGACGGCGATCGACCCTCGGATCACGCGCCCCCGCCGGAGCTCGGCGCTCCGTATCTGGGGGGCTACGGCTACCCGGCTCGCAAGGACGGAACCAACCCGTTGGCCATCTTCGCGTTGGTCTCGTCGGTGCTCGGGGTCGTGTCGGTCGGTCTGGTAGGCGGGGTCGGCTCGGCTCTCGGCATCGTGCTCGGCGCGGTCGCGCTCACCCAGATCAAGCGCAGTCCGCAGGGCGGCCGCGGCCCGGCCCTGGCAGCGATCGTGGTGGGCCTCGCCACCCTGCTCGTCAGCTTCGTACTTCGGGCTTTTGCGCTGAGTATCTAGCGCAACGTTTCTAGCGCAACACGGACGCGCCGCAGATGATCACGCGGGCGGGACGAACGGCGCCGCCTGCCGGGTCATCCCCGCCGCGCGGCCCTTGGCCGCAACGACCAACGCCATCTTGCGGCTCGCCTCGTCGATCATCTCCTCGCCCAGCATCACCGCGCCGCGCGATCCGCCGGCCGCAGAGGTATGCCAGTCGTAGGCCTCGAGGATGAGTTCGGCGCGGTCGTAGGAGCCCTGGGCGGGGGAGAAGATCTCATTGCCGGCCGCGATCTGATCCGGGTGCAGCACCCACTTGCCGTCGAACCCCAGCGCGGCGGAGCGCCCGGCCACCGTGCGGAAGGCCTCGACATCGCGCACCTTCAGATACGGCCCGTCGATCGCGGCGATGCCGTGGGCCCGGGCGGCCACCAGGATCGTCATCAGGATGTGGTGGTAGGCGTCGCCGACGTCATACCCTTCCGGCTGCTCCCCCACTACCAGGGTGCGCATATTGAGACTGGCCATCAGATCCGCCGGCCCGAGCACCAGGGCCTGCACCCGCGGTGCCGCGGCGATGGCGTTGATATCGGCCAGCCCCGCGGCGCTCTCGATCTGGGCTTCCACGCCGATCCGGCCCACGGGCAGCCCAACGGTGCGCTCCACCTGGGTGAGCAACAGATCCAGCGCCCGCAGGTGTCCGGCGTCGGCGACCTTGGGCAGGACGATCACGTCGAGATGGGCACCGGCCGCCGAGACCACCTCGATGACGTCGGTGTACGTCCACGGCGTGGTCCAGTCGTTGACCCGCACTCCGCGCAGTTGACCCGCCCAGCCCGGGGCAGCCAGGGCAGCGGCGACCCGGGTGCGCGCGGCATCCTTGGCGTCCGCGGCCACGGCGTCCTCGAGATCGAGGAACACCTCGTCGGCGGGGAGGCCTTTGGCCTTCTCGATCATCCTCGGGTTGCTGCCGGGAACCGACAGGCAGGTTCTACGGGGTCGATACATGCTTTCCACGCGCAGACTCCTACCCTTTGTAGTCATGGCGTCGGTCAACAGGGTATACGCGGCGCGGCTGGCCGGGCTGGTGGTGCTGGGGCCCGACGGTGAATCCCTGGGCCGGGTGCGCGATGTGGTGGTCAGCATCAGCATCGTGCGCCAACAGCCCCGGGTGCTCGGCCTGGTGGTCGAACTGCTCACCCGCCGAAGGATTTTCGTGCCGATCCTGCGGGTGACCGCGATCGAGCCGAACGCCGTCACACTGACCACGGGCAACGTCTCACTGCGCCGATTCGCCCAGCGGCCGGGCGAGGTTCTGGTGCTCGGCCAGGTCCTCGACACCCGGGTACGTGTCAATGACCCCGAACAGGAGCAGTTGGCCGGGGTCGACGTCGTGGTGGTGGATCTGGGCATCGAGCAGACCCGCACCCGCGACTGGGTGGTGACCCGGGTCGCGGTGCGCAGCCTGCGCCGGCTGGGGCGGCGCTCGGCGGTGGTGGTGGTCGACTGGCAGAACGTGACCGGTCTGACGCCGTCCGGGCTGGAAATGCCCGACCAGGGCGTCGCCCAGTTGCTGCAGCAGTTCGAGGGACAGCGCCCGATCGAGGTGGCCGACGCGCTGCGGGACCTGCCCGCCAAGCGCCGCACCGAGCTGATCACCGCATTCGACGACGAACGGCTCGCCGACGTGCTGCAGGAACTCTCCGAGGACGACCAGTCCGAACTGCTCCGGCAGCTCGACACCGAGCGTGCGGCCGATGTTCTCGAGGCCATGGATCCCGATGACGCCGCCGACCTGCTCGGCGTGCTCAACCCCACCGAAGCCGAGGTGCTGCTGGGGCGGATGGATCCGGAGGACTCCGAGCCGGTGCGCCGGCTGCTGAGCCACTCCCCCGACACCGCCGGCGGCCTGATGACCTCCGATCCGGTGGTGCTCGGGCCCGACACGACCGTGGCCGAGGCGCTGGCCCGAGTGCGCGATCCCGACCTGACCCCGGCACTGGCCTCGCTGGTGTTCGTGGTCCGCCCGCCGACGGCCACCCCCACCGGCCGCTATCTGGGATGCGTCCACACCCAGGCGCTGCTGCGGGAACCGCCGGGCAATCTGGTCAGCGGGATCGTCGACACCGACCTGCCCCGGCTCAACCCCGACACCCCGCTGCCGGCGGTGACCCGCTACCTGGCCGCCTACAACCTGGTCTGCGGTCCGGTGGTCGACGATGAGAGCCATCTGCTGGGCGCGGTCACCGTCGATGACGTTCTCGACCATCTGCTGCCCGACGACTGGCGGGAGAGCTTCGAGGACCCGCAGCCCGGCGTCCCGGTGAGCGCGGCGAAGGAGCTCACATGAGCGACTCCGCACGCCTGGACACACCCCGCACGTCGCGCCGGCCGACGCTGAACATGGACCCCGAGACCGTCGGCAGGTTCAGCGAGTCCGTCGCCCGCTTCCTCGGTACCGGCCGGTTCCTGATGTGGCAGACGATCCTGGTGATCGTCTGGATCACCCTGAACCTGTTCGCGGTGGGCCTGCGCTGGGATCCCTACCCGTTCATCCTGCTCAATCTGGCTTTCTCCACCCAGGCGGCCTATGCGGCCCCGCTGATCCTGCTAGCGCAGAACCGGCAGGAGAACCGGGACAAGGTGGCGCTGGAAGACGATCGCCGCCGCTCCGAACAGACCAAGGCCGACACCGAGTTTTTGGCCCGCGAACTGGCCGCGGTGCGACTGGCCCTGGGCGAGGTGGCCACCCGCGACTATCTGCGCCGCGAACTCGACGAGTTGCGCGAATTGCTGGAGGCGCTACCACCGGCCACGCAGCCGCCGGGCAAACAGGAGGGCCCCGAGCGACGGGGCCGGAAGGTCTGACGGAACCCGGGCTGACCCGGTAGTTCCGGTTGCGTCACATCGTTGCCGGCCAACTATGTATGGTGATCTGGTTCACAAGTGCAGCGAGTGATTTTTTAGGACGGGCGAGTGCGGATAAAGCGCCGGGTCAGCCGCGGGGTTCGGGCGCCCGTGTTCGGTATCGCGTTGATCACCCCGGTCGTGCTGGCCGGCGCGGTGGCGGCGGCGCCGGGCAACGTCGGAGCGGCCGCCCACGCGGTCGGCTCCACGCCCGCTGCTGCGCCTGCCCCCGAATCGACCGGCTTCGCCGTGGTGGCGGCCGCCAAGCCGCCGGCCAACTTCCGCTTCGCGGCGACCTCATCGTCGCTGCCGCCGCCGGCCGCGGTGATCAACTCCCCCGGCGGGATGCGCATCCCCGGTATGGCCCTGTCGGCCTACCGCAAAGCCGAGCAGGCCATGGCCGTGGCCTCCCCTGGCTGCGGAGTGAGCTGGAATCTGCTCGCCGGGATCGGCCGTATCGAGTCCTCACATGCCAACGGCGGCGCAACCGACTCCCGCGGCACCGCGATCCGGCCCATCTACGGCCCGGCATTGGACGGCACACTTCCGGGCAACGAGATCATCATGCAGAGCAGCGCCGGGGGCCGGGCGGTCTACGCGCGCGCAATGGGGCCAATGCAGTTCCTGCCCGGCACCTGGTCGCGTTACGCCTCCGACGGTGACGGCGACGGCCGGGCGGACCCGCAGAACCTGTTCGACGCCACCCTGTCCGCGGCACGCTACCTATGCAGCGGCGGCCTGAATCTGCGCAACCAGTCCCAAGCGCTGACGGCGATCCTGCGCTACAACAACTCGATGGCCTACGCCCAGAACGTCCTGGGTTGGGCCGCTGCCTACGCCACCGGGGTGGCGCCGGTGGACCTGCCGGCGATCACCGGGCCGGTGCCCGCCCTCGGCGACGGCCATCTCGAGATCAGTCCCGAAGGCCTCGGCCCGCAGATGCCCGGTCTGCACCTCGGTGACCCGATGGCCGATCTGGGACTGATGACCATGGGCAACACCGAGGCCGCCAACCAACTCAGTTCCCCGGGGCCGGTGCCCGCCTCGCCGATGCTGCCCTCGGAGCACGGCTGCCAGGTGATCTGCATGGCGTCCCAGTTGCCGCCCGAGTCAACCCAGGCCGCTCAGAACCTGCCGCCCTGGATGCAGCCGATGGCCCCGCCCCCGTGGATGGCACCCCCGCCGTGGATGACGTCCCCGGTGGCGCCCGACCCGATGGGGTTGCCGCCCGGACCCGCCGCCGAGGCGCCGCCGGCCGCTCCCGCACCCGCGCCGGCCCCGGCCCCGGGGACTCCGCCGTGGATGGCTCCCCCACCAGCACCCGCTCCGCCGCCCGAGCCCGTCGTCGCAGCCGACGCCGTGCCCACCGTGGTGCCCGGACCGGGCCCGCTGCCCGGACCGTCCAGCTGACCGCGCAGGCCGAGAGGGCCAAAGCGCCCCAGGTGGGCGGGGCCTAGACTCGCCTCGATGGCACAACACAGCACCGACATCGAGAAGGCTGTCCGCGCCGCACTGGCCAAGGTCATCGACCCCGAGCTTCGCCGGCCGATCACCGAGCTCAACATGGTCAAGAGCGTCACGGTGGCCGACGACGGGGCCACCCACGTCGAGATCTACCTGACCATCGACGCCTGCCCGAAGAAATCCGAGATCACCGAGCGGGTCACCGCCGCGGCGGCCGACGTGCCCGGCACCGGTGCGATCAGCGTGACGCTGGACGTGATGAACGACGAGCAGCGCACCGAACTGCGCAAGCAGCTTCGCGGGGATCAGGGACTGTCGGGCGAACCGGTGATTCCATTCGCCCAGCCAGGCTCACTGACTCGGGTGTATGCGGTCGCATCCGGCAAGGGTGGTGTCGGAAAGTCCAGTGTCACAGTCAATCTCGCCGCCGCGCTGGCGGCGCGCGGATTGAGCGTGGGTGTGCTCGACGCCGATATCTACGGCCACTCCGTGCCCCGAATGATGGGAACCGCGGACCGCCCCACCCAGGTCGAGTCGATGATTCTGCCGCCGGTCGCCCACGACGTGAAGGTCATCTCGATCGCGCAGTTCACCCAGGGCAACACCCCGGTGGTGTGGCGCGGGCCGATGCTGCACCGCGCGCTGCAGCAGTTCCTCGCCGACGTGTACTGGGGCGACCTCGACGTCCTGCTGCTCGACCTGCCGCCCGGCACCGGAGACATCGCGATCTCGGTCGCCCAACTGGTGCCGTCGGCTGAGATCCTGGTGGTGACCACGCCGCAGATCGCAGCTGCCGAGGTTGCCGAGCGGGCCGGTGCCATCGCGCTGCAGACCCGCCAGCGCATCGTCGGTGTGGTGGAGAACATGTCCGGGCTGCTATTGCAGGACGGCACCACGATGCAGATTTTCGGCGAGGGCGGCGGCGCGCGGGTGGCCGAGAGCCTGACCCGGTCGGTCGGCGCCGAGGTGCCGCTGCTGGGCCAGGTCCCCCTCGACCCGGCTCTGGTGACCGCCGGGGATTCCGGTGTGCCACTGGTGCTCTCGGCACCGGACTCAGCGGCCGGAATCGCGCTGCGCGGCATCGCCGACAAGCTCGCCTCGCGGCGGCGTGGACTGGCCGGGATGTCGCTGGGACTGGATCCCGCGGGACGTTAGGTGAGCCGCTAAGTCGCGTCGGTATCGAATGGCGCGGTCACGCCGGGCGCAGGGGTTGCAGCCGACGCGGCGGTGGGCCCGCCGGCGTTCGTGGGCTTGACGGCCGGGCCGTCGAAGTTGCCGGTGAGAAACGAGTCGTCGCCGTCGAGCAGGTGTTTGGTCAGCGCAGCCCGCGGAGTCATCCCGCGCAACTTCTGCAACTCGTTGATCGGCTCGCGCAGGTCGTCGAACTCCGGGCCGAGTTCCTCACGCAACTGACCGGTTGCCCCACTGAGGTAGTCGCGGGCCTGGCGGATCGCGCCGGTGGTCCAGCGGATCGCCCCAGGCAGCCGTTCGGGACCCAGCACCACAAGGCCGACGACCACAAGGAGCAGCATCTCGCCCCACCCCAGATTGGCGAACATCGGATCAGTTGTCCGGAGCGGGGTTCACCGTCAACGTCACCTTGCGTCCGTCGCGCATCACTTCGATCGGCTGGTCCTGCCCGATCTTGAGTTGGCGGACCGCGACAACGAACTCGTCGGCGTCGGCGACCGCCCGGTTGCCGACCTTGACCACCACGTCGTTCTCTTTGACACCACCTTTTTCGGCGGGGCCGCCGGCCTTGACGTTGGCCACCTGAGCGCCCGACGCCAGGTCGTTGCTCACCGACCGCGCTGAGAGACCGAGGGTCGGGTGCGCGATCTTGCCATCTTTGATCAACGCCTCGACAGTTGCCTTGACCTCGTTGACCGGGATCGCAAAGCCGAGTCCACTTGCACTGTCGGACAGCGACTTTCCGGCGGTATTGATACCAATG